>JAEWWQ010000363.1 GCA_023458855.1 Bacillota bacterium | reverse complement strand
CCATTGTACAGAATAGAGTTGACGCTTTGTAGTCGTGGAAGTATCGTTGATAATTGTGAATACACGATTGGCCTTCGCACCTTAACGGTAAGTCAGGAGAAGGACCAGTGGGGTTCTGAATTTGCATTTATGGTAAATGGAATTAAGATTTTTACGAAGGGTGCAAATTATATTCCAGAAGACTGTATCTACTCATGGATCACGCAGGACAGAATAGAATATCTGGTAAAATCAAGTGTGAAGGCAAACTATAATTGCCTTCGTGTCTGGGGCGGCGGTTATTATCCGTCGGATATCTTCTACAACCTGTGCGATCAATATGGACTTATCGTATGGCAGGATCTGATGTACGCCTGCAATGTATACGACCTGACTGAAGAATTTGAAGAGAGTATTGTGCAAGAGACAATTGATAATGTAGTCCGGATACGGCATCACGCGTGCCTTGGTATGTGGTGCGGCAACAATGAACTGGAATCAGCATGGCATCACTGGGGCGGTTTCCAGGTGGAATCAGAGTATTTAAGAGCGGATTATATCAAACAATTTGAATATTTATTACCAAAAACAGTTAAAACCACAGATCGAACAACATTTTTCTGGCCGTCATCTCCATCTTCAGGCGGTTGCTTTGATGATCCTGACTGCGAAAACAGGGGAGACACTCATTATTGGTCGGTATGGCACGGTTTACTTCCGTTCAGCGACTACCAGAATCATTACTTCAGATTCTGTTCGGAATTTGGTTTCCAATCATTTCCATCACTGAAGACGGTTAAGACCTACACGGAAGAAACAGACCGCAATATTTTCTCATCAGTAATGGAAAGCCACCAGAAAAATGATGCGGCAAATGGAAAGATACTCTACTATTTATCGGAAAATTTTTATTATCCAAAAGACTTTGACAGCTTGCTGTATGTATCCCAGATCTTGCAGGCAGTTGCCATAAAGAGTGGTGTGGAGCATTTCAGAAGAAACAGGGGACGCTGCATGGGGTCTCTTTACTGGCAGATTAATGATAACTGGCCAGTAGCTTCATGGGCGAGTATTGATTACTATGGACGCTGGAAAGCGTTACATTATATGGCCAGAAATTTTTATGCTCCAATAGCCGGAAGTATCGTCCGGCATGAAAATGTGATGGAGGCATATCTGCAAAATGAGACACTGGAGGAGAGAACCGCTGCGGTCACTTTATTCTTAAAGACAATGGAACTTAAAGTTCTGGATAAAAAGGAATTCAATGTGACGGTAGAAGGTCTGACAAGTGTAAAAATTGGAGAGCGTGATTATATGCAAATGCTAAAATCGGTAAGAAAAGATTCTGTTTTTGCGGAATTGTTAATTGTCTATGAAGATGGAACGGTCCAGATAGAAACAGAAACGTTTGAACCATATAAACATTTGCAATTACCGACAGCAAATATTACCACAAAAGTGGAAGAGATAAATGACAATTATGTCATAACACTTGAGACGGATGCTTTTGCAAATTTTGTAGAACTTGAGTTTGAAGAAGCAGATGGTATTTTTAGCGATAACTACTTTGCCCTGACGGGAGAAACAAAAAAAGTAGTTCTGCCGAAAGAAGACATTATGAATGGAGCCTTTGCAAGTGCGGAAGAAATGAGAGCACAGTTGAAAATACGTTCCATTCGGGATAGTTACACATTTTAGTATAGGGAGAAGTATTATGGGAATTACTTATTACGAAAAAGAACGCATATTCAAATTAGATACACCGAAAACAAGTTATGTAATTGGAATTGTAGATGAAGAGAACTTTGTAGGACATATCTATTATGGTAAGAAGATAGAAGATTATGATCTGCAGTATTTAATGAGAATTGGGGAGGCACCATTTGTGCCAAGTCAGAATAACAGAGACCGCCTTTCCTTTTATGATGCTTTTCCGATGGAATACTCCACGCATGGCATCGGTGACTTCAGGGAAGACAGTATAGCAGTAGAAACGGCAAGTGGTCATAGTGCGGTAAAGTTATCCTATTGTTCACACCAGATTATGAAAGGGAAAAAAACTTTGCAGGATCTTCCTGCAACATTTGGAGCGGATGCGGATTGTATGACGCTGGAACTGACTTTGAAAGATACCGTGTTGGGCTTGGAGGTTATTTTGAGCTATACGGTATTTGAAGATGCAGACGCTATTTCAAGAAGCGTTCGCGTCATAAATAAAGGAACAGACTGTATGTATCTGACCAAAGTGTTGTCGATGTGCATGGATATGGACAATCGGGGATTCGATCTGATTACACTTCATGGTTCCTGGGCAAGAGAACGCCATATCCAGAGACGCGCTGTTGGCTTCGGAAAACAAGGGATAGGTTCTGTGCGTGGAGAATCGGGACATCAGGATCACCCGTTTATGGCATTGGTATCAAAAAATGCCACACAGGATATGGGGGATGCTTACGGATTTAATTTTGTATATTCCGGTAATTATTTGGCAGAAGTATCCATGAATCAATTTGAAAATATAAGGGCTGTGATGGGAATTCATCCATATCACTTTAAATGGAAACTGGAGCCTCAGAATTCATTTCAGACCCCGGAAGTCGTGTTAGTCTATTCTTCAGAAGGAATTGGCGGTATGAGCAGAAATTTTCACGATCTATACCGCAACCATCTGATC
>JAEWWQ010000362.1 GCA_023458855.1 Bacillota bacterium | reverse complement strand
GCAATTGAGTCCGCATCAGAAATACAGACTGAGGAAGCACAGGCTGGGACAGACGCAGAGGTATCACAGGAAGCAATCAATGATAAAGTTGAAACTGTAATTCCAAAGACAATCGATGACATTCTTACATTTGCAGATGAATATGATGCTCCTGAAGCCGTTGAAGCGGTGTTCAAATGGAATGTTTCGGACATTTTTTACAATTATTTCTTTGTAGGCAACTATATGATCGTAGGCGGCGATACCGGGGACAATACAGATAATATCGATATTTATAATCAGAACACGATAGATTGCCTGCAGGTATACCAGAGTTTAAATCAATTCTTTTCCATTGATACCAAAGAGGTAACCTATGATTCGGTCTTACAGGACTTTATGGATGGTAAGATTGTATTCAGTGTTGTTACAACAGATGCTATTGCCAAAATAGAGGAAGCAAAAGCAAACGGAACATTTAACTTTGATTATGGAGTGGCGACACTGCCAAATGTCAGTGATAAATTGCAGTCAAGAAGTCTGTCGGTTACAAACGCAGTAGTTGTAAATGGATATTCTGAGAAAAAGGAAATCGCTAACCAGTTCGCAAAATTTCTGGCGGGCGATAGTGTTGCTGATTTGTATGAGGATTCAGGAAAAGTAGCGTCCAGATTGAATGTACCTTATAAAAATGACATTGTTGCATCTGTAATGGAGGAATACAAACAGTCGATTCCTATGCCAAAGATGATCGAAACAAGCAATTACTGGGTACAGCTGGAGATTGCATTTACAAAGATCTGGTTAGGTGAAGACGTAAATGCGCAATTAAAGCAACTGTCAGAACAGATTATGACACAAGTGACAGGAACTCCGTATACGGAAGAAGAGATTGTAGAACCAGTCGAAGAGGTAACGGAAGAATATATAGATGAAGGTATGTAACAGAAAATAAAGAAGAGGATATTTTAACAACGGGAAGGTTGTTGAAATATCCTTTTTGTATCAGTTGAAACAGGCGGTATATTTTTCCAAAATAAGCGAATACTATAAGAAGATTTATAATCAATTGGGAAAAGAGGAAAAGATATATGGTAGGATGGCTGATTGCTCTTTTATCAGGAGCGCTTATGAGTGTGCAGGGAGTATTTAATACCAAGGTAACAGATACAACAGGGATATGGGTGGCAAATGTATTTGTTCAGTCGACCGCTCTGCTTGTATGTATCGCAGCGTGGGCCGTGACTGACCGCTCCTCTGTTATGGCAGTGTTTAAAGTAGAACCAAGGTATATGCTGCTGGGCGGCGTGATCGGAGCAGGAATAACCTATACGGTCATTAAGAGCATGGATATGTTAGGTCCTGCAAAAGCAGTCATGCTGATTGTCGTGGCACAATTGCTGATTGCTTATATCATAGAACTATTTGGATTGTTTGGGATAGAGAAGCAAGGACTTGAATGGCGCAAAGTCATAGGGATGGTAGTTGCGATCATAGGAATTATTATTTTCAAAATTGAATAAGAATCGCTTGTCATTAGTTTAGATTTATCTTACAATAAAGATGTATTGCATAAAGGGGCTTCTTTTATCAGAAGATAAAAGGAGAAATACATATGAAAAAAAGGAATCCATATATTAGAAAAAGTGCCTTTGTATTTATGGTGTGGAATTTCAGCATCCTGTTATTGGCTGCATGCGGGAGAAAAGAACCGGTTCTATTAGAAAATTTTACGGAAGAGTCATCAGAAGAGTTATCAGAAGAAGTTTCCATAGATGAAGCGGAAGTGCAAATAGAACAGAAAAGTGCAGACGGTGTCTCAGGTGCAGAAAAATCCGAAGAAGACACGGTCTGTTATGTGCATATATGCGGAGCAGTCATGAGTCCGGGAGTCTATCAGATGACGGTGAAAAGCCGGGTCTACGAGGCGGTTGCGATGGCGGGCGGATTTCGTGAAGATGCATGCAGGGAATATTTGAACCAGGCAGAACTGGTCAAGGACGGTGAACAGATCAGAATTCCCACAGAGGAAGAAGCGGCGGAATATGGAAAACAAATGGTGCCGGATTCTGTCAGAGCTGAGGAAGCCGGGAAGCAGACGCAGGAGAATGGGCTGATCAACATTAATACCGCAGATGAGAGCATGCTTTGTACCTTACCTGGAATCGGCAGTCTGAAAGCCGCCAGTATTATTGCTTTTCGGGAACAGAATGGTGGTTTCTCGTCAAAAGAAGATATTTTGCAGGTAGATGGAATAAAGAGCGGAACCTATAATAAATTAAAAGATAAGATTACAGTATAAAATGGGAGTTTAATAATGGGAAAACGAGTGTTGGTAGTAGATGATGAAAAGTTGATCGTAAAAGGAATCCGGTTCAGCCTGGAACAGGATGGCATGGATGTGGAGTGTGCATATGATGGTGAAGAGGCATTGGAAATGGCACATAATACCGAGTATGACATTATTCTGTTGGATATTATGTTACCAAAACTGAATGGATTTGAAGTATGCCAGCAGATTCGTGAGTTTTCAAACGTTCCCATTGTTATGTTAACCGCAAAGGGCGATGACATGGATAAGATCCTGGGATTGGAATACGGAGCGGATGACTACATTACAAAACCATTTAATATTCTGGAAGTTAAAGCCAGAATAAAGACCATTATGAGACGTACTTCTAAGCAGAACGATGAGAAGAAGGCAAAGCTTGTTGAAAATGGGGATCTGAAGTTAGATTGTGACAGCAGAAGAGTGTACATATGCGGAAAAGAGATTAATCTGACAGCAAAAGAGTTTGATGTACTGGAATTACTGGTGCTGAATCCTAATAAGGTATATAGCAGGGAAAGCTTATTGCGCCTGGTGTGGGGTTCTGACTATCCGGGGGATGTCCGGACAGTAGATGTTCATATCAGAAGATTGCGGGAAAAGGTTGAAAGCAATCCAAGTGAGCCTAAGTATGTAAATACGAAATGGGGCGTAGGATATTATTATAAAGAGTAATGGAGCCTGAAAAATGATTCCCAGGATAAAAAATTATATTAGTCAATTCAGAATATTGAGAAGTCTGAGAGTGCGCATTTTCATTCTGATCTGTGTAGCGGGAATGATTCCGAGCGTAGTCATGGGTTATGCAATCTTACAGAACTATGTCGACAGAGCCATTTCTGTACGCCAGAAGGATGTGCAGAATCAAATCCAGATATTAGCCAATCATTTGATTACGTACAGCTATCTGCAGGATACTTCATCCGAAGCCATCAATGCCGAACTGGCGCAAATATCAAATCTATATGATGGACGTGTATTAATCATCAATCAGAATTTTACCATTGTAAAAGATACATATGGAATTAGTGAAGGAAAGACGATTATTTCAGAAGAAGTTATTAAATGCTTTAAAGGTGAGAACAGCTCTAATTATGATGAAATGAATCATTATATTGAGCTGACGACACCGATTATTGATAACGATATCACTACGGCAGGAAATCCCAAAGCCGATACAGGAAACGAAACAGAAGAAGCAGAAGAAAAACAGGAAATAAAGGGCGTACTGCTTATCAGTGTATCTACGGACAGTATTGTGACGAGCCAGGAAGTCTTAAGCCGAAAAGCAGCTATCCTGGAGATCGCAATGGCGGTCATCATTATAGGTATAGCATTTGTATTGTCAGCTATCATGATTCGTCCCTTTAACCGTGTTGCCGATGCCATCCATGATGTGAAAGAAGGATTTGCCGATGAGATCGTTCCGGTACCGGATTACCTGGAGACGGAACATATTATTGATGCATATAGTGAAGTAGTGAGGCGGATGAAGGTACTGGATGATTCCAGACAGGAATTTGTATCCAATGTCTCACATGAATTAAAAACACCACTTACCTCCATGAAGGTACTGGCAGATTCCTTAGTGATGCAAAAAGATGCGCCGGTTGAACTGTATCAGGAATTTATGGAAGATATCGCAAACGAGATAGAACGAGAAAATAAGATTATTAATGACTTGCTGTCTCTTGTAAAAATGGATAAGACAGCAGCTGATTTAAACATTGAGAGTATCCGCATCAATGAACTTCTGGAATTAATTCTGAAGAGACTGACGCCGATTGCCAATGAGCAGAATGTGGAATTGATTTTTGAAAGCATGCGTCAGGTAGATGCTGAAGTGGATGAAGTAAAATTAACACTGGCTTTTAGCAATCTGGTCGAGAATGCCATAAAATATAACAAAGAAAACGGATGGGTCAGAATTACGCTTGATGCCGGGCATCAGTTTTTTACTGTTGAGGTTGCAGATTCTGGAATCGGAATTCCGGAATCCTCCATGAATCAGATATATGAAAGATTTTATCGTGTAGATAAGTCCCATTCCAGGGAAATCGGTGGAACCGGATTGGGGCTTGCAATCACCAGAAATGCAATATTGATGCACAGAGGATCCATAAAGGCTACAAGCGTCGAGGGTGAAGGAACTACTTTTACAGTTAAAATACCATTAAGCCACATTGCGTAACAGAATGGAGCAGGAATGAAAAGAAGAAAAGTCACAATAGTTCTTTTCCTACTGATTCTGATAAGTGTATTATGTGCTTGTGAGAATACAGATCGGGATCAATCTGGTTTAGGGAAAAGTATAAATATGTATTATCTGAATAAAGATAAGACAAAGGTAGTGCAGGAGACCTATGTGGCAAAAGCCACTACAACGGAGGTCATGCTGCCGGAGATTATTGAGATTCTCAGTACACAACCGGAAAATGTCGGACTGAAAGCACCGATATCGGATGGGTTCAGTGTGTTAAATTATAGCGTTGAAGAATCTCAACTTGTTCTTAACTTTGATGTACGCTATCTGGATATGGA
>JAEWWQ010000361.1 GCA_023458855.1 Bacillota bacterium | reverse complement strand
TTTCATGTATATTTAAGCTTATTCTACTCTAATTATCGCAAAAATTCAATGCTTCTCACTAGAATAATTCAATTAACATAATATCATTTTGTAAAAACCGGCATATTTTCCCTTTTTTTATTTGATTAGACAAGCTCACATCGCTTAGCGCCGCGACCTTTACGTATTGCTTTGTATGACCTGTCCAATACAGTTCTCCATTCATCTCCTTTTCTTCTTCAAAGAGTACTTCTTCTTCTTTTCCAAGATAATAGTTCCGATATTCTTTTGACTGCTCTTCTTCCATTTTCAGAAGTTCACTACTTCTTCGCGTTTTGACCAGGTCCGGTATCTGGTTTTTCATATCGGCCGCAACTGTTCCCTGCCGCTTTGAATATTTGAAAATATGCATTTCATAAAATTTAATTTCGGCAAGAAATTCCTTTGTTATCTGAAATTCTTCTTCCGACTCTTCCGGGAATCCCACGATCACATCTGTCGTAATCGCCGGATGTACAAAAAATTTACGCAATAACCTGACTTTCTCATAGTATTCTTCCGCTGTGTAGTGTCTATTCATTCTTTCTAAAGTTGCATTGCAGCCGCTTTGTAATGATAAATGAAAATGCGGGCACACTTTCGGTAATTCGCTCAGTGCATGTGCAAATTCATCTGTTATGATGCGCGGTTCCAAAGACCCGATTCGAATCCGTTCAAGACCTTTCACCCGATGAATCTGTCTGATCAGTTGCAATAAATATCCCTTTTCCTGGGCAATCGTCTTCCTGTCTTTTTTTTCTGCGTTCAGATAATCTTCCGAATCTTTTCCTATAAAATCAGTTCCATAAGAACTGATGTGAATGCCTGTCAAAACAATTTCTTTATATCCGGCAGCAACAATTCCTTCTATTTCCGCCAGAATATTCTCTGCGCTTCTGCTTCTCACCCTTCCTCTTGCATAAGGAATTATGCAATAAGAGCAGAATTGATTACATCCATCCTGAATCTTGATATATGCTCTGGTATGATCCGCTGTCTGTCTCAGATTCATTTCTTCATATTCATCCGTATTGTTAATATCAATAACTGCATCTGTCACCTGCTGTTCCTGTATATACTCCTCAACGATCTTTACAATATCCCTTTTTCGATTATTCCCTATTACGATATCGATGCAGTCATCCTGTTCCAGTATCTCTTTTCCAGTCTGTACATAGCAGCCTGTTGCGACTACAACTGCTTCGGGATTCATCTTCTTAGCCTTATGGAGCATCTGTCTGCTCTTTCGATCGGCTATATTCGTTACGCTGCATGTATTTACTATATAAATGTCAGCCTTTTCATCAAATGACACAATGATATATCCTTTTTCTTGTAACATTTGTTGCATAACATCTATTTCATAAGCATTTACCTTACATCCTAAATTATGTAATGCTACACTTTTCATATTATTCCTCACATTTTTTGTATTGTTTTATCATTGACTTTTCCAGTTGAAACCTTTAGTATAAATACTGAAGGTATGAAAAATTTAAGGAGGTATTGTCCAATGAAAACAGTACAAATTTCATTAAATTCTATTGACAAAGTAAAATCTTTTGTTAATGATGTAACAAAATTCGATTATGATTTTGATTTAGTATCTGGAAGATATGTTATCGATGCAAAATCCATTATGGGTATTTTTAGTTTGGATTTGTCTAAACCAATTGATTTAAATATCCATGCTGAAGAAGCAGTTGATGACGTATTAGGAGTATTAAAACCATACATCATTTAATCGGGCTCCATGTGTAAAACAAAATTACACATGGCTTCAAAGAGGATGAAAGCAAGACAACCTGTCTTGCTTTTTTTAATTCTCGTTATTTTAACGTACCATGATTACTTCCTGTGTGTTTAGCGCGGTCTCTACCAGTTCCTCGATTTTTTCTTCAAGATCTTTTTCGTGATGCTTAATTACTTTTAAATTTGGCTTGGTCACCGGATGTTTTGCCACAAAGATAGTACAGCAGTCTTCATACGGCAGAATAGAGGTCTCATACGTATTGATCTTTTCAGAAATTTCCACAATCTCCTGTTTATCAAACCCAATCAGCGGACGATATACCGGCATCATACATACTTCATTCGTAACTGCAAGGCTTTGCATGGTCTGGGAGGCAACCTGTCCGATACTCTCACCTGTAACAAGTCCGATACATTGATTTTCTTCTGCTATCTTCTCTGCAATCTTCATCATATATCTTCTCATAATGATTGTTAATTCTTCATGCGGACACTTCTCGTAAATGTATAGCTGAATATCTGTAAAGTTTACTACATGCAGACAGATTGGTCCCGAATAACGTGATACCAGTCTTGCAAGATCAACCACTTTCTGTTTTGCCCGCTCACTTGTATAAGGCGGTGCGTGGAAATATACCGCGTCAATCTTAACTCCACGCTTTGCAATCATATATCCGGCAACAGGAGAGTCAATGCCCCCTGATAACAGGAGCATTGCCTTTCCAGCCGTTCCGATCGGCATACCGCCCGGCCCCGGAATAATCCTGGAATAAATATATATTTTTTCACGAATCTCAATATTGAGTTCTATATCTGGTTTGTGTACATCTACCCTGATATCTGGAAATGCATCCAGAATAACAGCTCCCATCTCCTGATTAATGTGCATGGAATCAAGCGGATAATTTTTTCTTGCTCTTCTGGCACACACTTTAAAAGTTACATGTTTGTCAGGATACACCTCATCCATATATTTTATGACCTCTTCGCATAATCTGTCGAAGCCTTCGTCCTCCACATGCACAACAGGACAAATGCCCGAAATGCCAAAAACAGTCTTGAGATTTTCAACTGTTTCTTCAAAGTCAAATTCGCTTACTGCTTCCACATAAATTCTTCCCTGTGTTTTATGGACCTGGAATTCTCCATCGCACCTCTTCAAAGCATATTTGATCTGCTGCACGAGTGCATCTTCAAATAAATATCTGTTTCTTCCTTTCACGCCGATTTCTGCGTATTTAATCAAAAAAGCTGTAAACATGTAAACTCCTTTTCTCTGTTAATATCTTGTATATTTGCGAAGCATAGGTATCATATCACACAAAGTTTGTATTGTATAGTTTATTTCTTCCCTGGTATTAAAAACCGAAAAGCTGAAACGGATGCTGGAATCCAGCAAATCCTTTTCTACCCCGATTGCCTTTAACGTTACAGATGTCGAAGATGCTGACGGATGATTGGATGCACATGCACTTCCTGCCGATACATAAATCCCTTCTTCTTCCAATGCATGCAGCAGCACTTCGCTCCGGATACCTCTGACAGATACGTTCACGACATGCGGTGCACTGTCTCTGCCCGTGAATCCGTTTATTCTCACATCCTCTATTTTAGATATTCCCTGAACAAAATCTTCTTTTATTTTGTAAAGATTATCAATATCATCATCAAGATTCTGGTATACTTCCTCTACCGCCTTTGCAAGTCCTGCAATTGCCGGTACGTTTTCTGTTCCGGAACGCATTCCCTTTTGCTGTCCGCCACCAAAAATAATCGGTTTTATCTTTACTTTTTCATTTGCATATAAGAACCCGATTCCTTTCGGACCATGAATCTTATGCGCACTGACCGACAAAAGATCAATATACATTTTCTTAGGTAAGATTCTGAACTTGCCATATCCCTGTACTGCATCCACATGAAACACAATATTAGGATTCATTCTTTTTATCAACGCTCCCGCCTCTGCGATCGGCTGAAGCGATCCTATCTCATTATTGGTATGCATAATAGACACCAGAATGGTCTCTCTTGTAATCGCTTTCTGCAAATCTTCCAGGCGGATAACCCCATTCTTATCCACCGGCAGGTATGTGACTGTAAATCCTAACGTTTCCAGATGCTGCATCGTCTGCAGAACAGCCGGATGCTCTATACATGTGGTAATCAGATGCATACCTGCCCTCCGATTTGCCATCGCCGTTCCAATGATTGCCAGGTTATCTGATTCTGTTCCGCCTGACGTAAATATAATTTCTTTTTCGCTTACCTTCAGATTTTTTGAGATCACTTCCTTTGCATAACGAATGTATTTTTCAGCTTCCATACCTTTATTATGCATACTTGATGGGTTTCCGTAATCTTCACACATGATCTTTGTCATAAGTGCCGCAACGCTCTCAAAACACTTTGTTGTAGCCGAATTATCAAGATATACTTCCATGATTCCTCCAAAATATACTGTATATTTTATTATATGCGTATTTTCACAGCATGCTTATCTCTAATTGATACATAATCCAAGCCAATGTTGTGAATCCCGCGGTTTCTGTTCGCAGAATTCTCTTTCCAAGCGTAATTGGAAGAATTCCATTCTCCACCGCCAGTTGGATCTCGCTTTCATCAAATCCGCCTTCCGGACCAATAAAAACAGCAACTGACTGCCCCGGACGAATGTTATCTATAATTTCCCTCGTCTTTTGCATCCCTTCTGCCAATTCATACGGAATCATCTTTACATCCATATCTTTTGCAAAGGCAATCGCTTCTTTCATCGTCTTTACAGAAGTCACTTCCGGAATCACTCTTCGTTTGCTTTGCTTTGCTGCTGCTTCTGCAATGCTGTTCCAACGTTCTACTTTACTTTTTGCTTTTTTCTCATCCAGTTTCACAATTGCTCTTTTTGTTTCCATCGGAATTACCTGGTAAGCACCCAGTTCTACAGCCTTTTGTATAATCAGCTCCATTTTGTCGGCCTTCGGCAGGCCCTGGAACAGATAAATCTTTGAGACCAGTTCCACCCCGTCCTCTTTTATGAACCGCAATTCACAAATAATAGAGTCTTCTTTAAATTCTGCGATACCACAGCGATATTCCTTTTTATCGGTACCATTGCTGATTGCAATTTCTTCTCCGGTTTTCATACGAAGAACATTTTTTATATGATTCACGTCGCTTCCCAGAATGATAACCCTTCTTTCGGCTTCCTGAATCTGATACGGTTCCACAAAAAATTGATGCATATACTTACTCCCATTGTATTACTTTCTTGCAGTCACACTGACCCACTCGCCCTGGCAGGTAACTTCCAGAACTTCTAACCCTGCTGCCTTTACAGCTTCTACAACTGTTGTTTCTTTATCGTCGATAATTCCGGACGTGATATAGATTCCGCCTTCTTTTAATTGATTAACGATTACCGGTGTAAGAGGAACCAATACATCAGCCAGAATATTCGCAACCACAATGTCGTAACATCCATATCCTGCTGCATCCTGTACCTTCTTATCTGATATGATATTACCGATCATTACGCGAAAACTGTCTTTATCAATTCCATTTGCTTTCATATTTTCATGTGTTGCATCAATCGCACAGGGATCAAGATCAGTTCCTGTTGCGCTATTTGCCCCGTACATTAATGCTATTATTCCCAAAATTCCACTGCCGCATCCAACATCCAGAATATCAGTCTTGTCTGTTACATATTTTTTTATCTGGCGGATACACAATTGTGTTGTCTCATGCATCCCCGTACCAAAAGCGGTACCTGGATCAATATGCAGTATTTTCTTATTTTTATCCTCTGCTTTTACTTCTTCCCATGACGGAATCACCAAAAGCTCATCAATATAAAATTGATGAAAATATTGTTTCCAATTATTAATCCAGTCAATATCTTCTGTTTCTGACAATTGAATGGTACCTTCTCCAATATCCATGAACTGCCTTAGACTGTCCAATTCATCTTCCGCTGACTTCACTATAGCATCTATATCTTGCGTTCCGTCTTCTTCCACAAAAAAACTTACATACGCTATTCCATCATCTGCCGGTCCCTCCGGTAATATATCTACGAACATCTGCTCTTTATCTGCTGCTGTAAGAGGTACATTGTCTTCAATCTGTGCACCCTCCAGTCCAATATCATACAATGTGCTGATAATAATATCTTCCGCCTGAGTTATTGTCTTTACGGTCAATCTTTTCCATTTCATATGCTGCATTTGCTCCTATACGTTAAAGAAGGCCAGTCTCTACGGAAACCAGCCTCAAATTGCCTAATCGCTTCTTGTATACTTTAATACTTTCCAAATCCTCCGTCAAGCGAAATAATACTTTCATTGTCTGTATTTGCTGTATTTTTATAATTACTTTTAAGTACTTTATCTGTTTTTGTCTCATAACTTCGGTTTCCATACTTTTCCGTCAATTTGTATTTTGCGACAAGGCTCTTAAGGGTCTCTGCCTGGTTGGCCAGCTCTTCGCTTGCAGATGCACACTGCTCACTTGTGGCTGAGTTTGTCTGTACCACTTGGGATACCTGAAATATTGCCTGATTTATCTGCGTGACAGCTGTTGCCTGTTCACCGGAAGAAGTTGCAATATTATCAATCAATGTAACTATTTTTTCAATTGCACTTACAATGTTGTCAAGAGCCTGCGCTGTATTGGATGCCAATTCAGATCCGCTTGAAACCTTATGGATAGAATCCTGTATCATTGCTGCTGTCTCACTCGCAGCAGATGCACTTTTTTCCGCAAGGTTACGGACCTCTTCCGCAACCACTGCAAATCCTTTTCCATGCACACCGGCTCTTGCCGCTTCTACCGTAGCATTCAGTGCCAGAATATTTGTCTGAAAAGCAATATCGTCAATTACTTTTATAATTTTGGAAATATTTTCCGATGACTCATTGATTGCATACATTGCGTGTATCATTTCTTTCATCTGTTCATTTCCCTTTTGGGCTCTGGACTTCACCTCATTTACCAGGTGGTCTGCGGTCGTCGCCTGCGTTGCATTTGCATTTGTTTTTTGCGCAATATCATTCATGGATGCAGTAATTTCTTCAATTGCACTTGCCTGCTCCGTTGATCCTTGTGCCAATGCCTGACTGGCACTTGCTATCTGCCCTGCACCCGCTGTTACCTGCATCGTTGATTCTGTTACACCGGTCAGGATCTTATTATTATTGGTTACAAGCTCCAGTAATGCATTTCCCAGAATATCTCCTTCTGACCTTGGTTTTACTTTAATTGTCAAATCACCCTGTGCTATTTTTTCTGCAATCTGAGCCTGCTCCTTAATATTCCGAATCATTTCCTGGAATTTTTCGATTACATAGCCAATTTCATCATTTGCATACTTCTGCAAGACCATATTGACCTCACCGTCAGCTATTTTAGAAGTCGCTTTTGCCAATTCCTCCATGGGAATTTTAATCTGTTTCAAAATACTATATTCCGCTATTCCCGCAACAGCAATACCTGCAATTGTAAATATTACCATAATAATTGCCATATAATTGATGAAGGATGCTCTGCTGCTATTTGCTGCAGTATTCAGAATTGCCTCGGTACCTATAACTCCCATCAACAGAATCATCACGATCAGTACAGTAAAACTTCCAACAAGCCTTGTTCTTATTTTTGTATTACTTTTATTTTTCATTTTCCTGTCCCCTTTCTGCCAGCACTTCCTCCGCTTTTTCATTCAGATTTTCCAATATAGAAATTTCTTCTTCATGAATCAGTTTATCAGGATCTAACAACAGCTTTACCGAATCCCCAACTTTGCCAAGCCCATAGACATATTTATTTTTTGTATGCCCATGGTTCAAGGAAGGCGGTGGGGTTATCGCATCATCCGGAATCCTGACTACCTCAGCAATTGTCTCAACAATCAGTCCCACTACTGTTTCTCTTACACAGATAATAATGATACAAGTACGATCTGTGTATACAAATGGCTCCTGATTGAAACGGATTCTCACGTCGATGACCGGAATGATTTTTCCGCGAAGGTTAATCAGACCTTTTATGTAGTTTTCCGCCTCCGGAATTTCTGTGATTTTTTGTATTCCGATGATTTCCTCCACACATCTGAGCTCCAGCCCATAATACTCATTTCCCGACTTAAAAGTTAGATATTTTCCACTTTGCGTATCTTCTTCCAATTCTTCCAGTAATTCTTCATCCATCTATAGTTTCCCCTTCCTATAGTAACCCTGCTGCATCCAGGATAAGAGCAATGCTGCCATCGCCCAACTGCGTACACCCTGAAATACCATCTACTTTTTTAATATAAGCCGGAATTGGCTTCACCACTATTTCCTGTTCTCCGATCAGATCATCTACAAACACACACACTTTTTTATCTTCATGTTCCAGAATAATAATAATTCCCTTCTCAATGTCATTTCTGGCATCTGTAATGTCATATCGTTCATTTAAACGAATGACAGGGTAGCATTCCTCCCGTACCATCACATATTCTTCACCATCCGGTTCTGTAATTATCTTAGCTTCCCTTACACTTAAAAATTCTTTTACCACACCTGTTTCCACGACGAAAGTAGCATGTCCGACTTCCATCACGATGCCCTCAATAATAGCTAAGGTCAGGGGAATTTTCATAGTCATGCTTGAACCGTTTCCAGCTTCACTATCGATTTCAAGTCTTCCACCGATCGCCTGAATATTTTTTACGACAACGTCCATGCCGACTCCGCGTCCTGACAGTTCTGTCACTTTTTCTTTTGTTGAAAAACCCGGATATGTAATGAATTGCAATATTTCCTTCGGTGTAAAATCGGCATATTCCTTACCTTCTGCCAGATTATTTTCCTTTGCCTTCTTGAAAATTTTCTTCGGATCAATCCCCGCACCATCATCTCTCACGATAATAAATACTTTTCCGCTTTCATTTTTTGCTTCCAGCGTAATCTTCCCGCATGGATTTTTTCCCACTGCGATTCTTTCTTCAGGCGTTTCAATTCCATGATCTATTGCATTACGTATCAGATGCATCAACGGATCCGAAATGTGCTCAATAATATTCTTATCAACCTCTGTATTCTCACCAATAATTTCAAGTTCTATTTCCTTCCCTATTTTTCTGGAAGCATCAAATACGATCCGGTTCATCTTCTGA
>JAEWWQ010000360.1 GCA_023458855.1 Bacillota bacterium | reverse complement strand
TTGTAGATCTGCCAGATTCACAAAGCTGATATTGGGATATTTTCCCTTCATTTCATCCATATTCAGATTATTCATGCCCTGATTATTCAAAAGTCCCTGATAATCAAACTGACTCACAGTATCCATCGTTTTATGCATGCAGTCATCACATACACATATATTATTCGGAAGCTTGAACATTCTGCCCGTTTTGCTTTCTGGCCTGCGGCAGATAAAGCATACATCTTCATATTCCTTCTCTTCCGTATTCTCCTTTTTCCCGTCCTGCTCCACATCATTGGAATCGCTCTTATCAACTACTCCTTCTATATCATCAATATCTATAAATGTGTCATCTCTATCCATATCATTCATATCTGATTATCTCCTTCTATTTTTTCTTAACATCTCTTTTCTAGTATAAGATATCATACTCTCTCTAACAAGTTAACTTTTTCTAAAAAAATAGCGAACAAGTTCGCTTTGAAAAATATATAAAAAGACCTGATGTGCATTGTATATGCAACATCAGGCTTCCTTAATTCATCTTGTTTATTGTATTATTGAACCATTTGCTCCGGTTTCGTTCCCAGTGTTACTGCAACTGTTTTTTCCTGATATCCCGTTGGACTGCCCTGTTGAATGGTAACATCAACAGTTGTTCCTGCAGAATAGTATTGTAACATTTTCTGCAATTCTTCCATACTGCTGACAGAAGAACCATCAAACTTAGTAATGATATCACCTTTTACCAGCCCTGCATTGGCTGCTGCCGTATCTTCATATACCTGTGCTATATAGACCCCTTCCGGAAGTCCGTATGTGCCTGCCGCATCAGTTGTTACATCCACTCCTGAGATTCCCAGATATGCCTTGTTCTCATCCGCCACTTTCATCTTAGTCGTCTTCGTCATAAGATCTTCAATAATCGGTTTTGCGGAAGAGATCGGGATTGCATATCCCATACCTTCAATAACAGTTCCGCCTATCTTATTCGAGTTAATGCCTACTACTTCACCTTTTATATTTAATAATGCGCCGCCGGAATTTCCTGGATTAATGGCTGCATCTGTCTGAATAAGTGAAGTACTGCTCTCAGAACCGGTTCCGGTTGGTGTATTCTGTGTCTCATCGACAATCGAGCGATTGACTGCACTTATGACGCCAGTAGTAACAGACTGTCCATATCCCAATGCATTACCGATTGCAATGGCAGGCTCGCCGACCTTTAGGCTCTCGGAATCTCCTAATTTAGCTATCACAATCGCATTTTTAGTATCATCTGAAAGATCCTCTAATTGTACCGCCATAACAGCAAGATCCATACCAGAATCGCTGCCCTTCATCTGTGCTTCTGCTTCTGTTCCGTCTATGAATTGAACTGACAGGCTGTCTGCATCCTCTACTACATGATAGTTAGTCGCAATCAATAATTCCGTATCACTTTCACCAACTATAATACCAGATCCGCTTGCCGATTGTTCACTCTCTAATGTCTGTCCAAAAAAATCCTGCTGCTGTGCCATGTATTTATTAGTTACAGATACAACTGACGGCATTACACTATCTACTACATCGGTAATATCGGTCACCACCGTAACTTCTGTTCCA
Organism: Bacillota bacterium; assembly: GCA_023458855.1. Classification (GTDB taxonomy): domain Bacteria; phylum Bacillota; class Clostridia; order Lachnospirales; family Lachnospiraceae; genus SZUA-378. The sequence goes on along the minus strand of JAEWWQ010000360.1, from coordinate 7,514 downwards.
TTGATTTCAGACGTTGTCTTATCGTCACCAGTATCCTCGCTCGCAGCTTCCTGCGTTGCAGCTTCAGCAGATGTCGCCAGCTCTTTTTGGGATTCCACATAGGAGTTTACAGACTTCACTGCATAAAAGGAAACACCTGCAAAAACACCAAAGCAAATACCAAATACCACACAGGCAATTGCTTTTTTAAAGACTCCGCTCATCTTACGCGGTTCCTTTTTCTTTGGCGGTTTTCCCATTTGATTTCCCATTGTTTTTCCAGCATAAGTACTGCTGTTTGCATATGTGCCAGAATATGCATTCTGATAGCCTCCGTCACTCTGACTGCCGTTCATGGAGCCATATTGATAATTTGCATTTGTGCTCCGATAATTCGCATTATTGTTACCACTTGTACCTACATTTGTATTTGAACTATACATATTACCTGCATAAGAATTGCCCGTATTCATGCTTCCACTATAAGCACCACCAGTATAGCTGTTTCTACTAGCCTGATTACTTTCTGTAGGTATGTCCTTGTCACTAGTAGTAGGTTGCGAATTCATCATGTTACTCTGATATTCATTCTCGTTCATCATACTTACCTCTTTTCTTTCCTAGTTTTTCATACCATTGAATTGTTAGTTCTATTTATTTTTTATAAGCACAGTATATCTTTGAATTGTGTCTTATTTGTGATAAAATTATTTTCTTTTTCTTAAATAATGATACAATTATTTCCATAAATGTCCCTTTTTTAGTCTACATAGGTATAATTTTTATCCGACACATAGATTATGTAACGCTCCGTCTCATAACCTTCCTTAATATCAGGATGCACTTCTAAAACCTTTGAGAAATTACCGGCATTTTGCTTTTGAATCACATATGCAGTCTTCATATCCTCCTGCAAATACGGACGATACCAGTTTGTATCCGTCGTCCACCGCCATATGCTCAGATCTTCAATATGAACCGCCGAGATCTGCACTTCGCCATCTGCATATACGGTCAGTCTGTTCGCATCCATATAATCCGCATAACCATAATAGTATCCATTATCAACCATATAATCAATAATTGCATCATTTTCAGGAACAGCTGTTGAACTTTTCAATATTGGTACATAGAAAATGACCAGATTCATACAGGCATATAATAAGATACATCCAATCCCTATATTGGTTATGACTTTATTCTTACTCCCTGCTTTCTCAAATAAATAGACAATCGAAAAGGTCAGGACAAAATATGACATGAAAAAATATCTCTCAGCAACATCTGTCTGTGTAACAGAAAGCATAACTATGGTCAATAACAGATCACACCATAAATATGCAATTACCAGTTGATGTTTATCCTCTATATCCCGTTTACATAATATGTAAATAGCAACTCCAATTACGATTACGATAATAACTGCCAATATAGCAAGCAGCAATAGATTCTCAGTCTTATTTAAGCCCAGCCAGTTACCCAGCATAGGCAGCACTTCTGTCGCAAATTTGACCGGACTTCTTCTAAATGCCTTAGACATACTGGTTCTGGAGGAGCATGGCAAATAAGTTGCCATATAACTTAAGCCTGTCAGCACAAATGTAAACAGTACGGCTCCTGCCTCTTTTTTATCATACAATCTCTTTGTATTAACGGCCTTTAATAAATATCTTACACAAGCCAGTATGAACAACGGCATGTATGCCACCAACACACCCCTGGAAGAATTACAGCCATTGGCAAGCGCCAGTAGTACATGAAAGATAATCGTAAGCCTTGCGTATTTTAAATTCCCCGAAACCAGCTGAATATAATCTGTCAGGACCAGAAACATGGTGAGTATGCATACCGAATATGCCGCATAACTGAGAAATGTTATCATCTGGCTCAGAAAACCCAGCGGAATGCATAATATTGTAAGCAGTCCAAGGGCAATCCCCTTTTTGGAAGTCCCTATACCTATAAATAATCTGTATATTGCCAGCAATATCAATACTGTAATAATTGCCGGACTTACTCCCTGGGCTGCTAATATACTTCCTGTCATTCCGTATACAAGCGCACCAATCGTAGCCAGCGAAAATACTCCCGACTCTGTCCATGCAAAAAAATTGGGTGGTCTCAGACTTTTCGCTTCCCAAAAGATCTTAGAGCAGATTCCTGTCTGTGCTTCGTCTGCGTTAATTCCGTACCTTGTATAAAAAATATTCAAAACCTCAAATACTAAAAAATAGATAATACAAACGATAATGACCGCAATATATCCTGTATCAACATCTTTTCTCTTCTTCACTTAATGTACCCCTGCTATTCTACAGTTACTGATTTTGCCAGGTTCCTTGGTTTGTCAACGTCGCATCCCTTCCCAAGAGATACATAATAGGCAAACAGCTGTAATGGTATGATTGCCAGTGAATTGGTGAAATACTGACTGGTTTCGGGAATATAAATTACATAATCCGCTGCCTTCTCAATATCATAATTTCCCTCATTCGTAACTGCCAATACAAAAGCGCCTCTGGATTTTACTTCTACCATATTACTGATTGTCTTCTGATAAAGATTTTTCTGTGTCGATACTGCTGCTACCAACGTACCTTCTTCAATCAGGGAAATCGTTCCGTGTTTCAGTTCCCCTGCTGCATAGGCCTCCGAATGAACATACGAGATTTCCTTTAATTTTAAAGAACCCTCCAGAGAAATAGAATAATCAATTCCTCTTCCGATAAAGAAGATATCCTTTGCTCCCACATAACGGTTCGCAAAGTGCTGAATCTTTTCTTTATTATTAAGAAGCATCTCAATCTGATCCGGCAATTTCTTCAGATCATCTATCATTGCTGTTACATCTGCCTCATTTACCTTTCCTTTTACCTTGGCCATCTTGATCGCCAGCAGATACAAGGCAATCAACTGTGCGCTATATGCCTTAGTAGTGGCAACAGATATTTCAGGTCCTGCCCAGGTATACATAACATTATCAGCTTCTCTGGCAATGGAACTTCCGACCACATTTACAATTCCAAGCACTTTGAATCCTCTTTCTTTTGATTCCCTGAGTGCTGCCAATGTATCGGCTGTTTCTCCGGACTGGCTGATCACTATTACCATGGCTCCTTCTTCCAATACCGGATTCCGATATCTGAATTCGGAAGCGACATCTACCTCCACCGGTATCCTTGCGAGCTCTTCTATCACATATTTTCCTGTCACACCAGTATGATAGGCCGATCCGCATGCTACGATATGAATCTTCTTAATGGCACGCAATTCATCATCTGACATATTCAATTCTTCAATTTCAATATCATTTCCCTTAATTCTCGGACTTAACGTATCTGCCACCGTCTTTGGCTGTTCATACATTTCTTTCAGCATAAAGTGTTCATAACCGCCCTTTTCTGCTGCATTAGCATCCCAGTCAATATGTACAGATTCCTTCTTTATCTCTTCTTCGTCCACTGTAAAGAACTTAATCTCATCTGCCTTCAGACAAGCTACTTCCTGTTCCTCCACAAAATAAACAGTTCTTGTATATTTCAAAATAGCCGGAACATCAGACGCAATAAATGCCCCATTCTCATTTTGTCCGACAATAAGCGGACTGCCCTTTCTGACCGCAAATATCTCATTCGGAAACTCTGCAAACATAATGCCAAGAGCATAGGAACCCTCTACACGGTGCAACACTTTGGTAATTGCTTCCATTGGATTTCCTTTATAGTAATAATCCAGAAGCTGCGCAATAACTTCTGTGTCCGTATCCGAAACAAATTTATACCCTTTTCCAATCAGTTTATTTTTCAATGGAATATAATTTTCGATAATTCCATTATGAACAACTGCAATCGTTTCCTGCACATTAAAATGCGGATGAGAATTTACATTATTAGGTACCCCATGCGTAGCCCATCTCGTATGACCTATTCCCACAGTCCCAGGCATAGTCTCTCCGCCATGTGTCAGTTCATCCAGTACTTTTAATCTGCCTACCGCCTTGGTAATATTAATCTTTTCACCGTCATAAACTGCCATTCCGGCTGAATCATATCCTCTATATTCCAGTTTGGCCAGACCATCCAGAATAATTTTTGATGCCTGCTCCTTACCAATATATCCAACAATGCCACACATATGAATACCTCCTGTTATTTCTTCATCTCTGCTTCAGTTCGTCCATATCCTTTTGATGCATCTATTCCCGCTGCCGCATGCTTTATATTATACTGGCGCCAGTAATCTTTATTCAGAGTACATTTAAGCACCAGATTACGCGGAAGTTTTTTATAATTGCAACCCATACGATATCCAATATATTTGAATGCACTGCGAATATACAATAGGAATATCTTATTTCTTTTACCATGTTTTCTTAAATACTCTGCTGTTCTGTGTACCATTCGGATTCCTTCTGATTCCGATGTGACACCTTCGAAAATAGCGGGATTATCTGCCTGGGAAACACCGAGGTCAAAGTTCCTGTGAAATTGCCCCATACATGTGTAATTATGAGAATGTATCACACAGGCATCGGCAGCATACGCGATCCGGTACCCTGCCTTCACCGCTCCTGCGGCATAAATCATATCTTCATTAAAAATCGTATGCGAAATAAATCCTCCAAGTTCCTCGAAAATATCTCTTCTGTAAATTGCACACACATTCGAGCAGAAATATGTCTTGATTCCAAGTCTTGGCAAATCCTCTATTCCTTTTGTAAAAGACTGTTCCGGATAGTTAAATAATCTTGTATATTGTTCAATCACATCACAGTCTTTATCTGGAAGCTGTCTGCCATAGGCTACTGCTACCATTGGCTGTTCAATTGCTTCTACCAGCTTCGCAACAAGATCGTTATCCGCCGGTATCGCGTCCTGTGTCAGGCATACAAAATAATCCGCTGTTGTCCTCTTTACTCCCTGGTTTCTTGTTCTTCCGTGATCAAACTCTCTTTTTGAAAGATGATATACTTCAACATTCTTGTTTTCTTCCGAGAAATTTGTTCCATATATCAATTGATTATAATATTTTTCTTCTGTATTAACAATTACTATCTTATGGATAGGATAGGTCTGCTTTTCCAATTTCTGTACAAGCTCTATAAACCCCTTATCCGGTTTATAAGTTGGAATTATTATGTCAACTGTCTTCATTATACTCGCCCTGGCTTCCCTCAAAATAAAGCGGACAAATCCGCTGTCAAATCCTATATGTTAACAAAAGGAGCCGGCATTTCTATCGGCCCCTTTCCCCTATTTTACTATTTATTCTGCCGTATCTTCTGATGTGCCCGAACTCTTTCCTACGTAAGAAGCAGTATCACTTTCAATTTTACTGCTGTATTCCTTAACGCTGTCCGATGCTACATAATCCTGCGCATCAAATAAGAACTTATGAAGCAATTCCACATTCTCCGCCAAAGATATCGGAACAACACAACTTCCCTTTTTACCAATATTACCGGTTGTCCTGTTTGATTCAAATGGGAATCCGGTATTGTCTACAATTGAATAATCTGTAACACTTCCTAATAATGAGATAATCTCTTCCAAACCTAATGATGTGGATACCTGTGGGAATACCTTGTTCGCAATACTGTTCAGTGTTGACGGAGAAGCCTTCTTGGCTTTCTCTGCAACTGCCATCAAAACTTCTCTTTGACGCTCTGCACGCTTAAAGTCATTACCCTTTGTATAACGAATTCTGCAGTAAGCTGTTGCCTGCATACCATCCAGTGTCTGAAGACCTGTGGATTTCACCGGTGTATAGGAAGTACCAAGATCTTCTGCAATACAGATCTGATAATTATTTAAGTGATCTATCTCGGACTCATCCACATCGATTTCCACACCGCCCAGTTCATTGATGGTATCGACCAGACCTGCAAATCCGACCGTTACATAATCTGTTATATTCATATCAAGGTTCATATTCAGCATATTAATTGCCTGCTCCGGACCACCTTTCGCATATGCTGAATTACATTTATTGTAAGAATCATTACTAAGGTTCAAATACGTATCACGGTATACAGACACCAATTTTACATCATGTGTATCTTCATTAATGGAAGCAATGATAATTGTATCAGTACGTGTTCCCTTACCAAGTGCACCGTTTCTTGCATCCACACCAAACAATGCAACATTACGGTACCCCTTCATTGTCGTACTTTCTGCTACCTGATCATTGATCACAATGTCATCTTCATTGATTGTTACTTTACCGATTTTTTCTGTTTTTAACACACCGTATAGAACTACAAGCATAATAAGCAAAACAAATATTTCAATTACAAAGAGGATAATCCTCCGCTTCTTTTTTTTAGCTTTTGTTTTTGCACTCATGCGCTTTTTGCCTGATTTTCTGATTTCGTCTTCTCTTGAAGAACTTTTCTTATTTGTTGCCATAGTAATATCTTCTCCTTTAGTACGCATTTTTATTTATAAATCCTTTAAAAATGGTTAAAAATAATATTTTTATATCAAATCCCATGGTCCAGTTTTCGATATAATACAAATCAAATTCAATCCGTTTCCGTATTGAAGTATCTCCACGGTAGCCATTCACCTGTGCCCAGCCCGTAAGACCCGGCCTTACCTGATGTTTAATCATGTAACGTGGTATTTCCTCTTTAAACTTCTCAACAAACAAAGGGCGTTCCGGTCTGGGTCCTACCAGACTCATATCCCCCTTCAGTATATTAAATAACTGCGGCAGTTCATCAATACTTGTCTTGCGGATAAAACGTCCGATTTTTGTAACACGCGGATCGTTTTTCACTGTCCACGCCTTCTGCTCTGCTGATTTCTTCTGTATTTCCATACTTCTGAACTTATACATCTGAAATCTTTTATTGTGAAGTCCTACTCTTTCCTGACTGAATATAACCGGACCTGGGCTTGTCATCTTAACAGCGATTGCCGTCAGCACCATGACCGGAGAAGCAACGATAATTGCTACAATAGAACCTACTATATCAACAAATCTCTTAGAAATCAAGTTCAAAGTATTAGTGAGCGGTACATGCCTGATGTTGATGACAGGCAGTCCCAATAAATCTTCCATGTATGGTCTGCTCGGAATCACACTGTTATAATCCGGTATGAACTTTGTATGAACCCCTGATTTCTCACACAGACTTACAATTTCTTCCAGTCTGTCATAATCCTCCAATGCCAGGGTTACTGCAATCTCATCCAGATGACTCTGCGGCAGGATCACAAATAAATTATCTACTTGTCCGAGTACCTTAACCCCTTTATAAACAGTTCCCCGCGGTACCTTATCATCCAGAATGCCTCTGACCACATATCCCCACTGCGGATTCGTTCTGATTCTGTTGATATATTCTTCTGCTGCCCTTGAATAGCCGACAAGCAGAATGTACTTCACATTATATCCTTTTTTTCGGAGAAGCCGTAAACAGCTATGTATAATATTCCTTACAATTGTCTCCAATACAATATTGAGACAATAAAATATGAATATCATGACACGCGAAAAGTCCTGCTGCTTTATCACATACAGTACAC
>JAEWWQ010000359.1 GCA_023458855.1 Bacillota bacterium | reverse complement strand
TTTCTACTCCTTTCTTTTCTATGCAATTATAGAAAAGGAACGAAGAGTTGTAATTCACATAAGTTAATTCAGCAGAATTTTTTTCGTATTCTGCTTAGGGAAGCTGCACGAATTCCGATATAGGATGCAATATATTTCAACTCCACCCGATCATACAAATCTGGAAATTGACTGCAAAAATCGTTATAGCGTTCTTCTGCATTCATTATAATCAGATTCTTTGCACGCTGCTCCAGTTTTCCGATTTCCCTAAAATAGAATTGATTAAAATACTCTCTGAACACTGCCTCCGATTCCATTATCTTATTCACCACAACGTATGGCATCCTAATACATCTGCACGCTTCCAGACATTCTATTGTAAAAGTTGATGGTCCCTCTGCCCGCAAACCCTCAGATGAAAAGAATTCGTTTTCCCTGCTGAAGCATTTCGTAATATCATTTCCTTTGTCATCTATGTAATATCCCCTGACAATGCCTGCTATGATAAAATACAAATTATTGGATCTGTCTCCTTCCAGCAGTGCGGTATCGCCCTTTTGATAAGTCACATATTCGCATTTTTCATCCAAAAGGCGACAAATATCAATACTTAATTTTATCTTCATTTTGCTACTGATACATTCACTAGGTTTCATCATCTTTTCACACCAATTCTTAATCTTCTCCCAATGTCCTTCGCAAATCTTTGACATATGTGTTTTGTTGTTTCTTAAGATAGATTCCTGCCAGTAATTTCATGATAGGATTTCCTATTTCTAACTCTTCTGTAAAATCAATCTGGGTACCACCCTCTGTGGTCTCCGAAAAGATTCCCGTCCAGTGACCAGTCATATTCTTGTTCTCCATGTTGAATTCATATCGTTCAAAAGGCTCCTTGTATGTAATTGTAAATAAAGTTGGAAATCCATTTTCCGCATATTCCGTAAAACTTTTTCCATCTTCCTCACACACAATTTTTGATAAATCACTTCTCCAGGAATAATTTCGATTATCAGTCACAACATCCCACACTTTTTCAACGTCACTTTTGAATCTTGCTGTTATTGCAGACCTTTTCATTTACTATATCTCCCTGCATATTTTATTTTTTCTGCTTTCATTTACTGTTTCTATTTGGTCTTCTCTTAATTTTCAATATCCTGTCCATATCTTCAAAAAGCAAAGTGTCTTTAAGTTCAAACATAATCCATTTCCCATCATGATAAGTCGTAGCGCTGTCATATATTTTCTGCACTTCTTTAGAGAATTTTTCTCTTTCTGCTTCAAATTTTTCTCTTTCCATTTTCCCTAAAATAACCATAAACCCAAAACAATTTTCTCTTGCATATAATGCGCAAAGTGTCTTACCGCCTCTTCGGTATTTATACTCATAGACCCATGCCTTACCGCCACTATTCCACATATGGTCCATATCATAATTGGTATCAATTAGTTTACATAATTCTGTCCAAACAGTATAATACTGTTTTCCAATCAACGCCGTCATTTCTTCCCCTGTCGGTATTCTCTCTAACATTTGCACTTCCCCCCTTTACAATAACTTACTTTTTTCTGGTATACGTCACATACGTATATGGTATCTCTCCGTCAATATGCTCGTCTATCTGCTTTTCAAAATCAGCTTCCTCAAATTCAGGAAAATAAGTATCTCCTTCTATTTCTTTTTCAACAAACGTAACATACATCTTATCAACAATATGAATAGCTTCTTTATACAAGCCAGCTCCACCGGAAATATAGATATCCTTATCATTCCCAGCCATTCCTATCGCTTCTGCAAGAGAAGATGCTGTTCTGCAATGTTCCCCATCAAAGTTCTTTGTACGAGATACTACAATCGTTTCGCGGTTTGGTAACGGTCTTCCAATTTCTTCATAGGAACGTCTTCCCATAATCACAATATTTCCTGTCGTAAATTCCCTGAATCTTTTCTGTTCACCCTTTATTTTCCAAGGTATCACACCGTTATTTCCTATTACTCTGTTAAGTGAATATGCCACTATTAATGCTATCATACTTGCCTCCTCAATTATGTATCGATCTACAATCTCTCCATATTCCGAAGAATGGAAAGACGAACTTCATCTCTATATTCAGGTCGCACCAAGTAATACATATAACTTTCCAAGACTTTATATTTGTGGAAAGCTCTCCCGTCAATTTTAAAATGCCGGAATCCGGCTGCCTTATATCCCCCATATAAAGCTTCCGTCGTAATAAAGGAACGATTATTCATGACCTGATAAAAATCTCTGTTAATATTCGGGCACTTCTGGTATTCTATTTCGGAAAATTCCAGTTGTGATCTTCCAACAACCTGATAATGTTCCCTTCTGTTCGGGCAGTCGTCCATACAATAATGATTTACCAGTAGTTCTATTTTTTCTTTCCGCTCCATCTTAAAAAGTTCTTCTGTATTATTAAATGCAGAATCAAGCACTACCAGGTAGTAATCGCGCGCCAATTCCTCTCTCACGGCAGCTTCCGTCCGTAAGCACTTGGTTGTGGAAGACAATATCTTGTAAGAGGGATACTTTTTTCTAATATATTCCTCTAATACTGGTGCATTGACCAGCACTTCATTTTGTCCATTGTCACCAAGCCTCATACACAAGTTACAAAAGGTATCCTGTAAATGAAGTTCTTCAATAAGTGGATTTGTAAAGGTATAACGTACCGCAATTCCTCTGTCATTCAACTCCCGAATCGCATACTCCATCTCCTGCCTGGTACAGGTTCCGAGCATTACCCGCCCGCCATTCCAGATAGAACCCGGGAAACATCCATAAGCAGCCCCTATCTTTATGTCATCAAAGAAACGTTCCGGATATTTAATCATTAAATCATGCATTAAACGTATCAAATGAAATCTTGTGTAGAAATCCGGCAAAAAAAATTCTATTTTTTCCATGGACACTCTCCTCGTTGTTTTAGTGCATTCGCACTCTCTAGTTACCATCCAGTCTTGATTTTCTCATGCAGTTTCTTATAGATATGTTCCGTCATCCATGGTTCACTGACAACTTTTACTGCTTCTTCAAAGGTAAACCACTTCACACCGCTATTCTCATCTGGCTTTACCAATAAGCTGTCACTCTCGTCTGCTTCTATAAGATACGTAAGATTCAAATGTAAATGTGAAGAAACATATTGGCTCCGTTTACTATGTCCATCTACTGTCAGAGTTTCCAATGAAAAAATATCATCTGAAAGTAATCGTGCCTTTTTAATTCCGGTTTCCTCACACAGTTCCCGCATTGCGACAGCAGAAAGATTCTCTTCTCCATCTGCATGTCCGCCTGTCCAGGACCATGAATGGTAAATATTGTGATAAACCATCAGTATCTTTGTCTTAGACGGATTCACCACCCACGAGGAAGCTGTAAAGTGTGCTGATGTATTACTACGCAATAAACAGTCCGGATTTCTATTCATAAAATCCAGCATCATCATGCGGTCCTTTTCTTCCTGTTCATTATATGGCTGATAGTCTTTTATCTCTTCATACAGATTCATCTTCGGTCTTCTCCTATATTGGCTGCTTTCTATATTCATCAATGATAAACAGATTCTCTTTCCTCTTTTTGCCTACCAGACGAAATACTTTCTCCATAGGCGCATATTTTAAGCCACCTGTTCTCGCCAATTTGGGGCAGCGCTTCACACAGGCATAGCAGCGCAAGCATTTACTTTCATCTATCCGTAATGTATCTTTGTCAATTGCTCCTGCTGGACACAAGATACTACATGCCCCGCATCGGTTACATTTTTCATTATCTGCCTTCGGAGATCTGATAATCAATCGTGTTCCTGAATCCGGAAAATTACTAATGAATTGCGGCAATTTTGAACTGGGTGCTTCCACAGAAAACATCTGAAGATTACCCTCTTGATACTTGTTGCGAATTTTTTCTCCAAATTGTTCCGCTCCTCTCAAGTCCTTTTCATCCGGCCTGCCATATCCAATATCTAATGACTTCGTGGCATAAGTATGTTCCCCGATACATGCACCTAAAGCAAACAGACTCGCTCCTCCCTGTATTGCCAGCTTCCTGTATTGTAACAGACTTATTCCATACCCGATATTTCCATAAACACTTATGCCGATCAGCTTCTTATCTTTAAGCTCTAATTGCTGGAATTTTGAGAAAATCATTTCAGGAATCTGCTCACCATAAATCGGTGATGCCAAAATAATAATATCATATCCCACAGTATCTATCATCTGCTTCTTATTCATATTCGTAATATCAACATAAGTAACGGAATCTCCCAATCCCATTCCAATCGCTTTTACAATCTTTTCCGTCGTTTTTGTTGCTGAAAAGTATACCATTAAACTATTCATAAATTTTTCTCTCAAATATCTCCTTTATCTTCTCGGCTGTTCCCTGCAAAGAACCCTGAATCATCTCTGCAGAGCCACCGCCCTTTGCCTGAAATTCTTTCTTCAGGAGATTTCCCATTTCTCTGGCATCACCTTCATCAATTCCTACAATATAGCGGTACCCTGTTTCGTCTGTTCCCACGAATATGCCGCAAAATCCCGTATGATTTTGTACCAATACATTAACTGCCGTACGCATGACTCCGGCGTCGGCCGCTTTCTCAAATAAGCAGACGTTTACTTCCTGTTTCGGTATCTGCGTTATTTTTTGCATCATCAATTCCTGTTTTGCAGCAACTAATTCCTGTTTTACCGTTCCTAAATCATTCTTTATTTTTTGCGTTGCCTCTGCCACAAGTTCAGGCTTTGCAGATAACATTTTTGAAATGAATAATACATTATCCAGCTTTTCCCGATAGTCGTCTAATGCACGAAATCCGCAAAGAATGAAGATACGTATACCACCCTTATAGTTCTGTGTATTCACTACCTTTAGCATTCCAATCTCTCCGGTTCTCTTCACATGTGGTGCACAGCAGGCACATACATCATATCCTGGTACCGTCACAATACGAACCTGTCCATCTATCTCGATTTTACTGCGGTATTCCATCTTTTTCAGTTCTTCCTTCGAAGGGAATGTGACCTCTATTGGCAGGTTTTTCACGATACACTCATTTACCTGCTGCTCTATCTTCCTGACATCTGTATCTGATAATATTCCACTAAAATCCATCGTCACCACCTGATTGCTCAGGTGAAATCCTGCATTATCATATCCGAATTGCGAATGGACCAGTCCTGAGAAGATATGCTCGCCTGAGTGCTGCTGCATATTATAAAAACGATGTTTCCAGTCAATTTCTCCTTCCACAATACTTTCTACTGGAAGGTTCCGCTCCAGTGTATGTGTAATGATATCATTTTTTATTTGCACATCCAGCACCTTACTATTCTGAATCGTTCCCTGATCTGCACTTTGTCCGCCCTCTTCCGGGAAAAATAAGGTCTGGTCCAAAATAACCTCGTATCTCTTTTCATCGTTTACAATCACTTCTTTGCATGACAATACCTTCGCACCAAACTTTGTCCGGTAGGCATCTGCATCATATAATTTTATTGTCTGTTCCATTCTGTTAGCTCCTCATCATTATACTTACCGAATACTACCATCCCTTGCTAAATCTCAAAATTTTCAGATTTGAAGTTACTATAAAATCTTCCGCTTTTTGCTGTAAAATGTAATACACAATAATCGGGATCTGTTACCCCTTCCGGGTAATACATCTTATCCCCTTCCTGCCATATCATCTCCTTGCTTTCAGCATCTTCGAGAATTTGAATTGTTCCTCTTAACATGACACCTCTAAAAAATCTTTTATCACAAAAATAAATGCAGGCTTTCGGATTGACACGATATTGGTTCACACGCATGGAAGAGGTATTCGTTGTAAAGTAAAATTCCCGGATTCCCTCACGTTTTCTCGGCGGCAGCATTGCTTTGGTATTTGGATAACCATCGTTGTCTATTGAACTAATAAATGCGACCCCTTGCTTATCTATTAAATTTCCTATTGTCCTTTCCGGATCTCTCATCATTTTTATATTCCCCTTATTTATTATCTTCTTGCCTTTCCGCTGATAGATTCAATGGTTATCTCATAAATATCCACTTTATCTATTGCTGCATCTATGTATTTCGCTCCAGCTTCTTTATATTCCATACTATATTTTTCTATCATTTTTTCAAGAGCACTACGCTTATCCTGAAGCACTTTTGCCTCTCCAAAAATAATCACACTTTCATATTTTGTGCCAAATTGGGATGGCAAAACCTCCGTACTTCCTACAACAGTAAAGCAGACCTTCGGATTGTTTTGTATATTAGTGAATTTCTTACCGACTCCCTTTGCTGCATGAATATAAAGTTTATTTCCATCTACGACATAACTAACTGGCACTCCATAAGGATAGCCATCTTCTCCTGTCGTAGAAAGTGTGCCATATTCACACTTTTCAAGGATCTCCACCGCCTCTGCTTCTGTTAATTTTCTATCACTTCTTCTCATTTCAGTAAACATACAAATACCCCCAACTATTTAGATGTTCTAATATCATGATACGCAATTAATTTACAATTTCTATCCTGAATGATTTTCTTAGTCCCTTCTTCACTCTTTGGAGCTTCCCCTCCACCAGAACAGAAAAATAATTCCACTTCTTTCCCTGCCGGCAACAGATTCACTATTGCATTAAATGCAGGTACCGGAAAGCCTGCCCATATTGGCGCAACAATAACAATACGTTCATAATCTGTCAAATTATATAGTATTTCTTTTATTTCAGAAGCACTTCTCTTCATTGCCTGTGGACATCCTGGGAAAAAGGCTGTAAACATATTGCGTTTTTTCTTTTCATGCACCTCACAAAGAACAGCATCCTTATCTTCTGCTGCTATTCTTTCTGCCTCTTTTTTTGATGCTCCACCAAAAGTATAATACATCACTATCGTTTTCATTCTACTTCCTCTCTTTCCTGTCTGGCACCTTCTTGCGCTCATTATAACATAGCTTTTCTAATAAATCTTCCGTTATTTGGTATTAAACTGTCATAGAAAAAACAGATTCTCGTAAATCAATTGGCGTAAATGTCATAATTGTGATTTTCTTCCACTTCTGATGGTTGCCTTGCCATCAAACAAAAAACGCAGAGCAGACATTCTTAATAGGAAAGTCTGACTCTGCGTCTTATTTCTTTCATATATTTCGGAGTTCCCAATCCTGAAGCACCTTCAGTTGTTCCGGGGTATGAAACCAATGCTCGCCAGGCTCATATACTTCAAACGATGTGTTATGGGCCTGCGCAAAATCCGTGACAGTTTGCCGAGAAGTCAAATTGTCTTGCCCTGCGTAAAGGATTGCGGTTGGAGAACACCACGCAGATAACGGATGCTCCCTTACCCAGCAAAGATACTGCCAGGAGAGCGTTTGACCGAAGTTCGTCGGAATTTCTCCTTTGGCACGGAGCAGCTCCTCACTCACACCAGCCCACCCAATCATATCAATAATTAACCGCTCCATATCCACAATTGGCGATACAAACAGCGCTTTTTCAATAGGTTCATCATCAAGTGCAAGCATAGAAAAGTATGAGCCGATGCTGTTAGCTCTGATAGAAATTCTTTCCCATCGAGATTTCATGTGCGCAGCGACGGCTTGCAATTCCGGTACCACTGACCATGGATTAAAGCCGCCCGATTTTTCTTTACGTACTCCGTGTTCCGGCAGGTCAATACCAAGAACCTGATACCCGGCGGGAACAGCAATTGCAGAAAAGGCCTCAGCTTCTTCTTTTTTGCCGCCCTGTCCGTGGACAAAAAGCCAGACTTTGTCTCTTGGCTCCCCGTATAAAACAGCTGGGATTTGATTGATTTGATAATTTTCAGTTTTCATTATAATTCCTCTCGTTTTCTTTTAATAGCAAAATGTTTTGGCTCTGCTTTTGAAATCCCCCACGAAAGCCGCGTATCCTCTTTGAATCTTGTTTTGGACGGATTGTCTTCAGCGAAAAAAATCTTAAGCGTGCTTACATCACATATCTTATAGCACATGCAGCGATTGTTTCTATTCGGTATCAACTTTGCGCCTGCAATCCACTTGTTGACATAACACGCGCCCGGTGTTCGGCCGTCATTTGCTTGGTTTCAGTCTCGTCCTCGCCGGGGTACCGTCCGGAACAGTCAAAATTAACTTCTGGCATGGGTAGCCAAACGCAGTCACTTCCTCGCCGGATACAAAGCCCAGCGCCTCATAAAACGCCCGCGCTGCCGCTCCTTGCGTGTCATCCTGCCGATAGGTCGTAACGGTGAGCTTCGTTCCTACTGTGAACTGCGCGGCCGCTGTTTCCACAAGCTTTTCAGCAAGACCTCTCCGCCGATAGTTCTGTGTAACCGCAAGAAAATCTATCTCCCGACGTTCTTTGGAAAAGAGCATTGCTGCTGCAATTTTGCCTTCGTAGCGGATTACCCATGCCTCATTGCGATGAATGTACTGTGCAAGCTTCTTTTCATAGTCACCTTCATCAAGACCGGGAAACACCGCCTTTACCTCTTGTACCAGCTCCATCCAACCGGGAATATCATCGGAGGTTGCAGGGTAAGGAATGCGGAGTTCCTGCTCATCCATGGGCATACCCATAAGCAAGCTGATGCCTCTCTTAAAATCTCCGCGCCGCGCTAAATATCCCTTGGTCTCCTCGTGCAAAATAGCGCTACCGACACCGTGAGTAAGATACATGGCCGCTACCTCCGGTGCGATGGCTGGAGCAGTATGATAATAGTCACTCTGTATTTCTACAACCTGCAAAAGATACGGCTCAATGATCTCCAGTGTATGTTCCCGAATAGCCCAGCGCACTGTCCGGTGGAGCTTGGTGGCATACTCTGTACGAAACTTTGCAGTCTCGCGTTCCATGTACTCAAAAAAATCTTGTATGATTCGACATGGGTTTCGGCGGCCATGAGCTACAATCGCGGTAAAGTCCGTTTCGTAGTGGGTGAAGAAACGATCAAGAACACGGTCGAACACGTCATCTTTGCTGTCAAAGTAATAATAAAACAGACCGATCTCGCCACCGGCTCTGGTCATGATTGAACGCACCGATGTGCCGTCATAGCCTTTCTCAAAAAAACATTCATAAGCCGCGCTGACAATATCGCTGCATTTTCCACCGTCCGTAACCGCTTTTCTTGTCATATTATTAAATCCTCCCGTGCTGAATATTGCTCAGCTTTTATTGTAACGCATTCGCTTTCATCTTTCAAGTCTTTTGCTGAATATTGCTCAACATTTTTTTCAGTTTTGCCCGCCGCCAGCTTGTACTTTTTGTACTGGCAGATGGCGAAGTGGTTTGGGGGCTTCCGAAGCGTTGAAGAACTCCAAAAAACAAAAACAGCACCCTTTCGGATGCTATCTTAGCTGATTCATTTTTCCTATTCCTTCTTTTCGTACATTATGCTCTTGATTTTGATTCTCAGGCGTTTTCTTTTCTGTCGCACTGTTAAACTTATTATGATTTTTCTGCTCTTCCAATGCTTCTAACTGTTTATTGCTTTCTAAGCTTTTCGTTGTTTGTTTCTTACTTATTCCCACTATTCATCACCTCATGGATAGTATGTACTGATGCGATAAAACTTAATCATGAATAGAATTTAACATCTATTCTTACATAGAATGGAGGTGATGCTTATGAGAAACAGTAAAAACTAACCCAGTCTCCCTAGTTTTCATTCATCTTTGCAAGTTTCGCTGCCTGGTCGGCTGCAATAAGACTATCTAATAACTCTTCTATATCACCGTTCATAATAGCATCAATTCTGTATAAAGTAAGCTTGATTCTATGATCTGTCACACGACCCTGAGGGAAGTTATAGGTACGGATCTTTTCAGAGCGGTCTCCGGTGCCGATCTGGCTTCTGCGAAGCTCTGCTTCCGCATCATGCTGTTTCTGCTGTTCGATATCATATAATTTAGCACGCAAGAGTGCGAACGCTTTCTCTTTATTCTGTAATTGCGACTTCTCCGTCTGGCTATATACTACGATTCCTGTCGGATAGTGGGTCAGACGAACCGCTGAATCTGTTGTATTGACACACTGCCCACCATTACCGGATGCACGCATAACATCAATACGGATATCTTTGTCTTCAATCACTACATCTACATCTTCTACTTCCGGCATCACTGCTACGGTAATCGTGGACGTATGGATTCTTCCACCTGATTCTGTTTCCGGAATACGCTGTACACGGTGCACACCGCTTTCATATTTCAATTTAGAATAAGCACCGTTACCACTAATTATGAAACTTACTTCCTTCATACCACCGATACCGATCTCATCCACACTGACTGTCTCCACTTTCCAACGCTGCTTCTCCGCATAATGAACATACAATCGATACATTTCTGCTGCAAACAGAGCAGCCTCATCTCCGCCAGCACCCGCACGAATCTCTACAATAACATCTTTTCCGTCATTTGGGTCTTTTGGAAGTAAGAGAATCTTTAACTCCTGTTGTAATTCCTCTACGCGCTTCTTGGCTGTATTCAGTTCCTCTTTTAACATTTCACGCATTTCTTCATCAGATTCACTCTCTAACATAGCAAGACTGTCTTCGATATCCTGATTGCATTTCTTGTATTCTTTATAAGCTTCCACAATTGGTGTCAATTCACTTTGCTCTTTCATCAACGAGCGGAATCTATCCTGATTATTCGTTACTGTAGGTTCATTCAGTTCTCCCAGAACCTCTTCAAATCGAATCAATAAATCCTCTAATTTATCAAACATGTTCTACACTTCTATCCTTTCACAAAAGTCCCTGTGACGACACGGTCAAGACCTGCAAAATCCTTCATCACCGTTACTTCTCTAAATCCTTGTTGCTCCATAAGTTCCTTTACCTGCTGCCCCTGGTCGTATCCTATCTCAAATAGTACGCAGGCACCGCCATTTAGATATGCACCGCATTCCTCTATAATTCTGTTATAGAAGAAAAGACCGTCTTCCATTCCGTCAAGTGCAATCACAGGTTCATGGTCCCGCACTTCCGGCATCAGGGTTTCCACCATCTTTGTCTGAATATATGGGGGATTCGATACCAGCATATCATATTTTTCATTGAATTCCAGCTGTCGGAACAGGTCACTTTGTATAAAATCAGCCGCTATCTCCAGATTTTCCGCGTTCTCCCGGGCAACCGCAAGGGCTTCTGCCGAAATATCTACACCTGTACCAGCACAATCATTGGAATAGTGCAATAAACTAAGTAAAATACACCCAGATCCCGTACACATATCCAGAATACGCATCCCGTCATGCAGATGAAGCATAGCTTCCTCCACCAGAACTTCCGTATCCTGCCTTGGAATCAGTACCTTTTCATTCACTTGAAATTGTAAGCCCATAAATTCCTGTGAACCAGTTATATGCTGCAAAGGAATATGTTGTTCTCTTTTTTCAATAACCTGTTGATATTTTCGATAATTCTCCTCTGATACTTCTCTGTCACCATGTGCTAACAGATCATTTCGATTTGTATGACATATGAATTCCAACAGTAATCTGGCATCTAACTTGGCATTCTCTATCTGCCTTCCATACAACCTCTCACAGCCTTCTGTGTATACCTCTTTATACTTCATCGCTTAATTACCTTTTATTATTTACTGCTGTCTGTATCTTCTTTTTTATCCTCTTCCTGTGCATCATCCAGCCACGAATCATCTACCTCATAACCAAACGTATCCAGCAGATATGCCTTCCAGTCAAATACCGCTTCCACCGAAGCAATCGCGACTTCTACCATATCTTCATCCGGTTCTTTTGTAGTCAGCCTCTGTAACCACATACCGGGAGCTGAAATGATACGTACCAGAATATTATTGCTTCTTCCTGCCAGTCTGATAATCTCATATGAGATTCCTGCAATCACAGGTATCAATAAGATACGAAGCAAAACACGGTATACCGGATTCTCTACACGAATGAAGAAGAACAGAATAACACTTACAAACATGACAAATAGCATGAAACTTGTTCCGCAGCGCTTATGCTGCTTGGAACTTCTCATTACATTCCTGACTGTCAGCGGTCTCCCCTTCTCAATACAATTGATACATTTATGTTCCGCACCATGATACTGGTATACTCTTCGGATATCTTTCATTACCGAGATTGCTACAACATATAATACAAATATCAGGATACGTATAATACCCTCGATAATAGCCAGAAGTGACATGTTACGCACAAATCTATTTAATAAAGAGGACAAAAAATAAGGCAGAATCATAAAAACAGCAACTGCCATAACAACAGAGAAAGCAATCGTCAATCCCATAAGCACTTTTTCCGCTTTCTCCTTGAATAGCTTTTTCATGGCCCTATCCGTTTTTGTCTCTTCACTTTCCTCTTCTTCATAAAATGATGATGAAAAAGTCAATGCACGCATTCCTAACATTAAGGAATCTATAAAGTTAAAAGTTCCTCTTATAAATGGTACTTTTTTTAATTTATTTTCATGCATGACACCTGCGAATTCTTCTGTCTCAATTTCAATTTCTCCATTTGGTTTTCTGACTGCGACAGCATAAGTGTCCTTATTTTTCATCATAACACCTTCCAGAACTGCCTGCCCACCAATCCCTGAAGATCTGTTTATCTTTGTTTTTTTCATTCTGACTCCAGTCTTTCATCACTATATTGATTATTTCACACTGACATCAGTTTAAAATATCTATATAGCAAAAATAAGGTTGAGATAATTAAACCTCAACCTTGTCTGCAATACTTATTTGCTTTCCACACCATATTTCTTGTTGAACTTATCAATACGTCCATCAGCTCTAACAGATTTTTGCTGACCTGTGTAGAATGTGTGGCATTTTGAACAAACTTCCACGTGGATTTCCGATTTTGTTGAACCAGTTACAAATGTATTACCACAGTTACATGTTACGGTTGCCTGATAATACTCAGGATGGATTCCTTCTCTCATTACTTTCACCTCTCTATATAAATCATAATAGTTTTGTTCTCATCTCATAAACAGCTTGTTTATTGTAACATAGAAAATAACACCATGCAAGTACTTTTTATTAAATAAGAATCAATTAAATAAATTTAATTTTTTTCACTGTATTTACGAATTCAATATTTGTTTTTGTCTTCATGAACATATCCAGGATCTTATCCACAGCTTCTTCCGGCTTCATACCATTTAATGCTTTCCGCATGATATTAATTGCTTCCAATTCCTCCGCGGTCAACAATAAATCTTCTCTTCTGGTACCGGATTTTGGAATATCAATCGCCGGAAATACACGACGCTCAGATAATTTTCTATCCAGAACCATTTCCATATTACCGGTTCCCTTGAACTCCTCATATACCACATCATCCATCTTGCTTCCTGTATCAACCAGCGCTGTTGCAAGAATAGTAAGACTTCCGCCTTCACGCATATTTCTTGCAGCCCCGAAAAATCGCTTTGGCATATGGAGTGCTGCCGGATCCAGACCGCCCGACAGAGTTCTTCCACTTGGCGGAACTGTCAGGTTGTAGGCTCTTGTCAGACGTGTGATACTGTCTAACAGAATCATGACATCTTTTTTATGTTCTACGAGACGCTTTGCTCTTTCGATCACCATTTCCGCCACTCTCTTATGATGATCCGGCAGTTCGTCAAATGTGGAATATATCACTTCTACATTCGGTCCCTCAATCGCTTCTCTGATGTCAGTAACCTCTTCCGGGCGCTCATCGATTAATAAGATGATCAGATGCATATCGGGACTGTTCTGTTTTATAGATTTTGCTACTTCTTTTAATAAGGTGGTCTTACCTGCTTTAGGTGGAGACACGATCATTCCTCTTTGTCCTTTACCGACAGGACTCATCAGATCCATAATTCTCATGGATACTGTGGAACCTGATGTCTCAAGGCGCAATCGCTCATTCGGAAAGATCGGTGTCATATCTTCAAAGTTCTTTCTTCTGGCGGCTACTTCCGGCGGCAGATTATTAATTTTCTTGACAAACAGCAGCGCACTGAACTTCTCACTTTGCGTCTTTACTCTGGTGTTTCCATCTATAATATCACCTGTCTTCATATTAAACCGGCGAATCTGGCTCGGTGCTACATATACATCATTCTCCCCAGGCAGGTAATTCGCACAACGGATAAATCCATATCCATCCGGCATGACTTCCAAAATACCGTGGGCTGCAATCCCGCTGTCCAGTTCCGAAGGAAATTTATCCTCCTCTTCCTTTTTACCCTCTCTTGCTTCACCCGGCCTGCTCAATACCATCCTTGGTTCCACTTCTTTTCCCTGTGCCTTGTCTTTTTCATCCGCTTCTAACATGGCATCAATCAGATCCGCCTTTTTTAAAGAAGCAGCTCCCTTAATTTCCCGCGTTTTTGCAATCTCACGAAGATCAGAAAGGGCAAGTGATTCGTACTTTTCTCTCATTTAGTTCCTCCATATTTAACATTTCATATTCAATATCTAAATTTTAAAATTTATCTATCATTCTTTTCATCAATTGTTGGGAATTAAAACAGATATGTCTTTTGAATTGTTATGCACTTTTCACATTATACATCATTTACTTTTAAATGAAAAGTATTTTTCAGCTTTTTGCTTTTTTCCATGAACACGCTTTAGTTTCATGATATAATTTATAAATTACTATTATAAATTCTACCTGAGGTGCGCATGAAGGCTGCGCAGAAATGAGGAAAACAATGGTTCTATCAAATTTGCATCTCGTTAAAGAAAATTATTTTACTGTGATAAAAAATAAGTGGTATGCTGCCAGCGATTTATTTCCAGATTTTATGTTAGAAATTGACAGAAAAACAAAAACGCAGAATGAACAGTATCTGCAAACTGTTTCAGATAATTTCCAGAAACAGCTCAATAAGTTTTCCCGTATACCGATAGGACGAAAAAAATGGAAGCGAAGAACATTGTCTATGATAGATGCTTTTTTACGGGAAGAAACAATAATCGGAATACACGATTCCGTGAATCAGCAGACATTAGACTCTTTTAAAGAAGAGCTCAGGGATTTTCTGATCCATGTAAGAAAATTTGCTCCTGAATTATCTTTTGATGGAATAGGACAAGCTATGCGAAATTATGTGGTGTATGCAATGTTCAAAGAGATAAATCAGATAAAATCCGGATTGAGTATGGCAGGCTTTGGATATAGTATGCTTTATCCTTTCACAGATAATTTTATTGACAGTAAAAACTATTCCAATGAACAAAAATCTGAATATAATCAAATAATCCGGGATAAATTGATAGGTAAGGAAGTTTCCCCCAAAACTATACATCAACAAAAAACATGTGAACTGCTTCAGTCAATTGAATCTGATTATCCGCGAACTGCTGACGCAACCATTTTTACATTGCTGCTTATGATGCTGGAAGCACAGGAAGACAGTATACGGCAGCAGAATAAAAACCTTCTTCTGACTGTTGAAGAACGATTGGATATTTCTCTTTATAAAGGCGGCATTTCTGTATTGATCGATCGTTTTTTTGTTAATAAGGAAATAACTGAAGCTGATGTATTTTTTTATCTCGGATTTGGATTTTTCCTGCAATTAGCAGATGATCTGCAAGATATCAAGGAAGATTCACAAATATTGAACCAAACAATTTTTACAGTAAATCTGCACTACGAACAAGAAGAAAAGATCGTAAACAAAATGTTACATTTCATTCATGAGATCATGGAATCTTATCAACCTGAAAATTATGAATTTAAGAACTTTATTTTATACAATTGTTATCAGCTTATTTACTTTTCTGTTATCCAGAATAAGGAATTTTTTTCAAAAGAATATTTAGATATTTTAGAATCCTTTCTTCCTGTTACATATTCTTTTTATACCGGTATGGAAAAAAAGAATACTGAGACCAAAAATCTAAAAACGAAAGATAAATACATGAAGATTCTGGATGAAATGATCTTCAGCTGATAGAATGCTGTACATGGTTTCTTAATTGCGCTTGAAAGTAAAAAATAAATATTATATGATTGTAAAGATAGTGACATAAGAATATCTCTTTTGATTACTGATGTTCCTAAATTAAATAAAAAATAGAAGCTAGGTAAAATGTTGAACAAAAACCGTGTTCAACTATTGATTTGAGTGCATGCTCGAAGCATGCAGATGGGAGTAATTATGACTACGAACGAAAAAGCTTTAAAACTTCATGAAGAGTGGAACGGTAAACTGGAAACCATTTCAAAGACTCCTGTAAGGACAAGAGAAGATTTATCTTTAGCATATACACCGGGCGTGGCTGAACCATGCAAGGTCATTGCAAATGATAAAGAAGCCGCTTATAAGTATACGATGAAGGCCAATACCGTTGCCGTAGTCTCTGACGGCAGTGCTGTTCTCGGACTCGGTAATATCGGTCCTTATGCTGCCATGCCTGTTATGGAGGGAAAAGCTGTTCTCTTCAAGGAATTCGGTGGTGTAAATGCAGTTCCTATCTGTCTGGATACGCAGGATACAGAAGAAATTATCAAGGCCGTGACTTATATTGCACCTGCTTACGGCGGAATTAATCTGGAGGATATCAGTGCACCCCGTTGCTTTGAAATAGAAGAAAGACTGAAAAAGATTCTGGACATTCCCGTATTTCATGATGATCAGCATGGTACCGCAATTGTAGTGCTTGCAGGAATCATCAATGCTCTTAAGGTTGTAAAAAAACAAAAAAAAGATTGTAAAATTGTTGTCAACGGTGCCGGTAGTGCAGGTGTTGCAATTACAAAATTATTACTGACATATGGATTTCCTAATGTCATCATGTGCGACAAAGTTGGTATTGTCTCCAAGTCTACTGAAGGACTTAACTGGATGCAGATTAAGATGACAGAAATCACCAATCCAAACAATGAAACTGGCACTCTGGCAGATGCCTTGAAGGGAGCTGATATTTTTGTTGGTGTATCCGCCCCTAACATTGTAACGCCTGAAATGGTCGCTTCCATGAATACAGATTCCATTCTCTTCGCTATGGCCAATCCGGTTCCTGAGATTATGCCGGATATCGCAAAAGCTGCCGGAGCAAGAGTCGTTGGTACAGGTCGCTCTGACTTTCCTAATCAGGTAAATAATGTTGTTGCTTTCCCTGGAATCTTTAAAGGAGCTCTGGAGGGACGTGCTACGCAGATTACAGAGGAAATGAAACTGGCCGCTGCCGTTGCAATTGCAGGTCTCGTTCCAGATGAATTATTAAATGAAGACAATATCATGCCGGAAGCATTTGACCCACAGGTCGCTGATGTAGTTGCCAATGCTGTAAAGACTCACATTAAATAAAATCATGATAGATAAAAAGACCGGATACCCGGAAGAATGGCATGGTAAACCTTACTATTCTCTTGATTCTTACTGTAAGAACACCTATGGGGAAAAAATATATAAGATAGCAATTGATGCAGGTATGACCTGCCCTAACCGGGATGGAACTTTGGACACGCGGGGCTGCATTTTTTGCAGCGCCGGTGGAAGCGGTGATTTTGCTGCCGGTTCTGCCCAGGTAAGCGGCGACACGATACAGGCACAAATTGCCCGGGGAAAAAAACTTTTTGCAGGAAGAACCGTCAAGGAAAAGCAATTGAAGCCCAAACGGGTTGGGCGTCGTTTTATTGCCTATTTTCAATCCTATACCAATACATACGCTCCGCTTGATTATCTGCGTGAAATCTTTCATGCCGCTTTAAGTGACACATCTGTCATTGGCATTTCCATTGCCACCAGACCAGACTGTATCTCTAAAGACATCTGTATCCTTTTCGATTATTTAAAACAGGAATTTCCATCTAAATTCATCTGGGTCGAATTAGGGCTTCAGACAATTCATGAATCCACAGCCCTTTATATCCGCCGCGGCTATCCCTTACATTGTTTTGAAGCATGCATACAACATTTACATGAACATGACATTCCTGTCATCGTTCATGTCATACTTGGGCTGCCTGGTGAGACCCGTGCTATGATGCTGGATACTGTCAGCTATTTGAATCACTGTGATATTCAAGGCATTAAATTACAATTATTACACATATTAAGAGGGACTGACCTATCTATTGATTATCAGAAACATACTTTTTCCGTTTTGTCTATGGATAGTTATATTGACCTTGTGATCTCCAGCCTGGCGATTTTGTCCCCTGATATAATCATTCATCGGCTTACCGGGGATGGTCCTAAGAATCTGCTCCTGTCTCCATTATGGAGCAGCGATAAAAGGAAGGTATTGAATACCCTTCATCAAGAAATGAAATTTAGAAATATATGGCAAGGAAGTGTTTATTATGATTCAAGATGCAATCACAATTTATAAATTAATCGTTCTCTATATGCTTGGCCGCGTCAATTTTCCAATGACCAAAACACAGGTAGATAACTTTCTTTTGGAAAAAGAATATACAAACTACCTTACTTTGCAACAGGTCATCGCCGAATTAATTGATACCAATCTCATTATTGCAAAAACCATCCGTAACCGAACACACTTATCGGTTACGGATGAAGGAAAAAATACACTTACTTTCTTTCAGAACAGGTTAAGTGACGCTATTAAGGCTGATATTGACACCTATCTAAGAGAAAATGAACTGGAACTGCGCAATGAAGTATCTGTACTCTCTGATTACTATAAGTCTACGAGCGGAGAGTTTGAGGCACACCTGGTTGCAAAAGATAAAGAAATCACTTTAGTGGATATTAAGCTTTCCGTCCCTTTGGAAGAAATGGCATCCTCTATTTGTGAAAACTGGTCCAAAAAGAACCAGGCCATCTATAAATATCTGACACAACAGCTATTCTAAAAAAGCTTCGACTACCTTTCCATCAATCTGCCCCAGATCCAGATTCAATAATCTTGCAAGAGTTGCACCTTCATCCCAAAGGTGCATTCTTTCAATGCGGGCACCCTCACTGACGCCGCAACCCATCATCATGAAAAACGTCCGATAATCTGACTGATCCGGCAAATACCCATGTGTCGCTTTCATTTTTCCATGCTTTACATGATCAACGCTTGCAGACATTACATCAAACTCATCCAGGTAATAATATCCTTCTCTTGCTTCAATCATTGCAGCGCAAGTGTCATCTGCACCCATTTTTCCTGCTTCCTCCGAAGAATATATACGGGCCGCCCCATACTGTTCTTCTTCTGCTATCATTTTTAATATCTCTTTCAGTTTACGTCCCACTTCCTGATTTCCCATGCAATCAGGATTTTTGTAAAGGTAACAGGAGCCATCACAATTTTTTGCAATTACCTGATATTGTACGATTCTTTTCCCTTTTGTCATAAGGAGTCCCTTTTCCCTGAGCAAATGATTCAGATACACTGCTACAGAGGTATCCTTCTGATAGTGATCTCCAAGTAATACAATTGTAGTATCTTCGATATTTCCCAGTTTTTCAAGATGTTCTAAGATGTCTCCAAGCCTTTCGTCATGTCTTCGGATTGCCTCTTCTGCTTTTGGATGCCTTACCCCGTAGATATGCCGATTCGTATCTACATCTGTCAGATGAATCAACAGCATATCCGGGCGATATTTGTCTATTGTATGCAATGCTGATGCATGTACGAAATTATCAAGTGCCGGCTGTCTGATTCCATCCCGCAAATTACCAAATTTTCTATTCAGCTCCAATTCATATCTTAAAGTACCATTCATCGCCGATACGATAATCTGATTCTGCCAAGGCCTGTTTGCAAAGATTTCCGGAAGATTATATTGAATCCTGCTCTTTGCCGTAACCGGCCATAGCAAAGATGCGACACGCCATCCCTGCCTGATTGCCTCGTCATACAAAGTGGTTCCTCTAATATATTTTCTCTTCCACATCCAATCCGGAGATATCCTGCCCGGCTGGAAAAGTGTGTTGTTGATCACTCCGTGATTCTTCGGTACTCTGCCTGTAATAATAGATGTATGTGCCGGATAGGTAATGGAAGGATACACGCTTACTACCTGTGTACACATAGCCGCTTTACACATAATCTTATGAAAGTTAGGCAGGCTGTTCATGAATGGCAAATCTTTGTTTCCCATCGTATCTAATGAGATGATGACTATTCTCTTAGGAGTTTTCATATTATGCTTCTGTTCCTCTCCCATTCCTTACTTTTTAGTCTCGGCTTGTACCGCACTCTCCTTCAACATCTTCATATGCTCACGTATCTTTTTTTCATAACCATTTCCGCTTGGTGTATAGAATTCCTTCCCGCTTAATTCATAAGGAAGATACTGCTGTTTCACATAGTGATTCGGATAATCATGGGCATACTTATATCCCGTTCCGTGTCCCAATTTTGCTGCTCCTTTATAATGCGCATCCTGAAGATGCGGCGGAATCTTCAGATTCCCTGTTTCTTTTACTGTTTCCATCGCTTTTCCGATTCCCACTACTGCCGCATTGCTCTTAGGGGCACAAGCTACATAGGACACCGCCTGTGACAAGATGATCTGCGATTCAGGCATTCCTATTCTCTCCACAGCCTGGGCTGCCGATACGGCAACAGTAAGTGCCATCGGATCTGCATTCCCAACATCCTCAGCGGCACATATCATGATTCTTCTGGCTATAAAAGTGACACTTTCTCCGGCATATAGCATTTTTGCAAGATAATAAAGGGCTGCATCCGGATCCGATCCCCTCATGCTTTTAATAAATGCAGATATCGTATCATAATGATTGTCTCCTGTTTTATCATATCTGACTACCCGCTTCTGTATACACTCACTTGCCACATCCATGGTAATATGAATCTGTCCGTCTTCACTTCGCTTAGTTGTCATGATACCAAGTTCTATTGCATTTAATGCATGTCTTGCATCACCGCCAGCTATCTCTGCCAGAAATTCCATGGCATCATCGTCAATTACAGCATCATATGCACCCATTCCTTTTACCTTATCATAAACAGCACGATGCAATAACTCCTTGATATCTTCTTTCTCCAAAGGCTTCAATTCAAATACAATCGAACGCGATATCAGCGCTCCATTTACTTCAAAATATGGGTTCTCTGTTGTTGCTCCGATAAGGATAATCGTCCCATCTTCTACAAAAGGAAGCAGATAATCCTGCTGTCCTTTATTGAATCTGTGAATCTCGTCGATAAAGAGAATTGTCTTCTTTCCATACATGCCCTGCAGGTTTTTTGCCTCCTCGACAACAGTCTCCATATCCTTCTTACCTGCAATCGTTGCATTGATCTGTTTGAATTCAGCACTGGTGGTATGTGCAATCACTTTTGCAAGCGTGGTTTTCCCGGTCCCAGGAGGACCGTAGAAGATAATTGAACTTATCTTATCCGCTTTGATGGCACGATATAATAATTTGTCTTTTCCAATAATATGCTGCTGCCCCACCACTTCTTCCAGCGTTGTTGGTCTTAACCTTGCTGCCAGAGGAGATTCTTTTTCCATATTATTATTTCGCATATACTCAAAAATATCCATTTTACCCGTCCTATCGCTTTCCTATAAACATTTGTTTATCGCAAAACTTTATAAATCTTTCTTTAGATTCTAACATATTTCAATTCAGGCAACAATCATGGCTAATCAAATAGTATCTCATCCACAGTCACGAATTCATATCCCTGTTCTTGTAATGTATCAATGATTTCCAATGCTGCCAGAACGGAGGGATCATAACCGTCATGCATAAGAATGATATCATTCTCCTGCACTTTGCCCACCACCCTGCAGACTATTTTGTCCGCATTCGAAGTACACCAGTCACGGGGATCAACTGTCCACAGAACCGGAAACATACTTAATTCTTCATCACATCTCTTATTCCATAATCCATACGGCGGTCTTACGTAAGTAGTAGTTTCCCCAGTAATTTCCTTGATGACTGCATTTGTCTCCTTTATTTCCTCTATAAATTCTTTTTCATTTTTCTTTGTCAGCTGTAGATGGGAATAGGTGTGATTACCAATCAAATGCCCTTCCTCCTGCATTCTTTTTATCAGTTCCGGAGATTCTGCTGCATGCTTTCCTGTCACAAAAAAAGTAGCTCTTACTTTTCTTTTTTGCAGTCCGTCCAGTAATTTTTCAGTATACCCTGGAATGGGACCATCATCAAAAGTAATTGCTATCTTTCCTTTGTTTTCCGTAATTTTGGTTTCTGCTTCCACACTATCTTCTATCATTTTTGTAGTCATGCTCGTTTCCCTATATTTCATATAGCACATGCAGATCATTACGATATTCATGGCTGCCAGGATAAATATTCTGCGTTGTAACTTTTTCATCCAACTGCCTCACCTATTTACTTACTGTAAATATATGCATGCTGGTTATCAAAATTCATTGCTCCCAGATATCTTTCTTCGAAAGAGGCTTGTGTCGCAAGATTAAGCACTTTCATACATCGGCGCATGGATTCTACTTCATTAATCTGTATATCTGATATCGGCCTATCCTTTTCCTTCTGTTTTAATTGTTCCCTGGCATATAAATAAGCCCCCAGCAGAGAAGTATTCCCCACTGCAATTACCTTCCCCTGAAGTTCCTTTGGAATCATCCCGATCCGATTCGCTTTTGCAACATCCAGATGATATCCAAATCCACCTGCCAGATAGACATGTGCAATCTGTGCAAAGGTGATACCAAATTGCTCCTGCAGCATCATGATTCCTGTTTTTACAGCTGCCTTAGCCATCTGCAAATTGCGGATATCCTGTTGGTATATACACGCTTTCTGTACCTGATAACCTTGCCGGAAATAGGGTTCCTTAAATAATCCTGTCTCGTCCAGGATCCCTTCCTCCAATAGTTGTGCCGTCACTGTTATCATATCGCTTCCGGCTACTTCTGACAGCGTTCCCCCATCAAAAGCTGGTCCTGCTGCCGTAGCTGTTGCAATCATCCGGCTTCTATTTCCAAGTACCATCTCTCCATTGGTTCCCAGATCGAGCAGCAGATTTATCTCTTCCGAATTCTGCATTCCAAGCGCATAAATACCCGCTGTGATATCAGCTCCGACAAAGCTGGATATACCAGGCAGTAAGATAGCATGATAAGCGCCGATGTCAAGTTCCATCTGGTTTAACTGTATCGGTGTGAATGGATATACTGACATTCCTGTCACATCAAATCCATTAAGAATATGCTCCATCACCGTGTTTCCTGCGATTGCTATTAGAACATCCGTATCTGTTGTCAGTTTTCGTATTTCTTCTTCTAATACCTTTACTGTTACCTGCTGCATGTTTTTCCGTTCTCCGCTTATGCTGGCTTCCATACGTGATATTACATCCGGTCCCCATTTACGCTGCGGATTCAAAAACCTGCTCTCCTTCAGGATACGGCCGCTCCAGGCATCCAGAAGCTGCATGGCAATCGTTGTTGTTCCCAGATCGATTGCTACAATTTGTTTATTCTGCAGTTTCTTTTTACCTTCTTCCTGTATCTTAGAATTTTCCTCTTTCTGTATCCTTCCATTTACGTACGTATTGTCATAAATCGTTATAATATCTCTTTTTTTCTCTTCTGGAAAGGCCAGTATAATACTGCAATCCGCATTCGGTCTTGCCAGACAGGCAAGGCGCATTCCGGCGCGTAATTCGTCCGGCAAGATAAAACGCCGTTCCTCCGCTTTTGGCAATGGTGCCTGTCCGACAAACTGAATTCTGCATCTTCCGCATAACCCTTTTCCACCACAAAAAGACAAGAAAATATTTTCTTGTCTCATTAGCAGTTCAAATATGCTTTCTCCCGGTGACAGAACATAAACCTTGTCTTCTCCTGCGCCTTTTACAGTTACCCTGACCGGCATATCGTTGTCCTCTTTTTACTTAAGATTGCTATATAAATTGATTCTTCTCACTATCATAATGATAATCAATTGCCGCAAGTTTATCCACTATCTCCTGCTCTGAGACAGACAGCTCCTCACACATTGACTGAAGATCATTATAATAATCGCGTAATTTGAGATTTACAAAACTAAGCAACATAACCGGATCCTTTGGAATCATATCTTTGCCATCTCCTCTTCTTAGATCCTACCCTGTTTTTAACAGCGGATTTTTATGATTTATTATCTACATAAACATCACGGATTTGTCCGGTCACATCCTTATGTGTTATCTTTTTTCTCTTTTGGTCTTTTCCGGCCAGCATAATAATCACGAGGCATACGGAAAAAACACATACCGCTGCCACATAGATTACAGTCTGCATATAATCATTGGCTTCTGCAACTGCGTCCGTTACCACATCGATACGATAAGTGCTCACATTTCCTTCAGCTGCCGATGCCTGTCCAAATCCAAAGCACACAGACAATAACGTACATACTGCGATTGAAATAAGTATCTCCATTCTGCTTACTTCCAAAATTTGCTTCATTACATTCCCCCATAATTCATACTTATTGGAACCAAAATATCCATATTTTGTGATTCGATACTTTCAGTATATATTATTTTTTAGAAAAATGCTAGTCATTGTCTGCGCGCTTAAGATATTGTATCTCAGATTCTTGCAATCAACTCTCCCCGTTCTACATCAATGGTAATCGTATCGTTAGCAGCCACCTTATCCTGCAGGATCAACCTTGCAGCACTTGTCTCAACATATTTCTGAATATATCGTTTCAAAGGTCTTGCACCATATACGGGATCATATGCATTCTCTACGATATAGTCTTCCGCTGCATCTGTCAGGCGGATTGTCAGCTCCCTGTCTGCAAGACGCCGGTTAAGATCGGCAATGATCAATTTAATAATTCCACCGATATTATTTTTTGTCAGCGGCTTAAAAAGAACTGTTTCATCCAGACGATTCAAAAATTCCGGTCTGAAATGATTCTGAAGATCTTCCATCACCAGCTTCTCGGCCTCAGCTTTAATGGTACCATTTTCTTCAATTCCTTCCAGTAAATAGTGAGCGCCGATATTAGAGGTCATGATCAAAATGGTATTTTTGAAATCTATGGTTCTTCCCTGGGAATCTGTAATACGTCCATCATCTAATACCTGCAGCAAAACATTAAATACATCCGGATGTGCTTTTTCTATCTCATCAAAGAGAACGACCGCATATGGTTTACGGCGCACTGCCTCTGTGAGCTGTCCTCCTTCTTCATATCCTACATATCCCGGA
>JAEWWQ010000358.1 GCA_023458855.1 Bacillota bacterium | reverse complement strand
AAAATATTGGCAACATGAATGACCGTATGTTTCACAGAGGTCCGGATGCAGGGGGGGTATGGAGCAGCGAAGACCATGCTGTAGTCCTGGGACATCGCCGATTGTCAATTGTGGATCTGACACCAAGTGGTGCGCAGCCGATGGAGTCCCATAGCGGAAGATTCGTCATGGTATTTAACGGAGAAATCTATAATTACAAAGAGATAGCCCAAAAACTAATGGAAGAAGGCTTTGTACAGGCATTCCGGGGAACTTCGGATACAGAAGTCTTACTGGAGGCAATGGAAGCATTCGGTGTTCAGGAAACCATTACGATGTGTAAGGGTATGTTTGCCCTTGCGCTTTATGATAAAGAAAAAAGTAAATTATATTTATTAAGGGATAGAGTGGGAGAAAAACCACTCTATTATGGCTTTGTGCAGGAAGGCTTTGTATTTGCCTCTGACCTTGGTTCTATTTCTGTATTGAAAGAGTTTGATAATGAGATCAATACAGACATTCTGGATGTATATTTTGTACATGGTTATATTCCGGCACCGTATTCTATCTATAAAAATATCTATAAATTGGAACCAGGAACCATACTGGAGATTGCGGCCCCATTTCAAGAACCGGTGCTGACTCCTTTCTGGTCAATGAAGGAAGCTGCAAAAAAAGGACAGAAGAATCTGTTTCGGGGCAGCAGGACAGAAGCAGCAGATGAGTTGGAGCGTCTTCTGAAGCAATCTATTGCAGGGCAGATGGTAGCCGATGTACCGGTCGGAGCATTCCTGTCAGCTGGAATTGACAGCAGTACCATTGTTGCGCTGATGCAGTCGCTAAGTACCAATAAAGTGAAGAGCTTTACCATTGGAATGGAAGATGCTGCATACAATGAGGCAACGATTGCAAAAGAGATAGCCAGACATCTTGGAACAGAGCATACGGAGATGTATATTACAGAGAAGGATGCCAAAGAAGTGATTCCGAAGCTTTCCCATATGTTCAGTGAACCTTTTGCGGATTCTTCACAGATTCCGACCTATCTGGTAAGCAGGATGACAAGGGAACATGTGACGGTGTCTTTAAGCGGTGACGGTGGAGATGAACTATTCTGCGGCTATAATTCTTATGAATCCATCATTGGTCTGTGGAATCGTATGCGCAAAGTGCCTTATCCGATCCGAAAGGTATGCAGTGATCTGGTATTACATACCCCGATGCGCAAAAATAAAGATTTCTGTGTAAGAGGCAGGCTGCTTGCTGCACGTGGACCGGAAAAATTATATGAGATATCAAATCAGGAGGAGAATATCGCGAATGCAATTGCAAAGACGCATACCGATCCCCCTTACAAATATAGTGAATATGAAACGGGATTCTTAGAAGAAGCTCATCATAATATTATGCTGATGGACATGCTGATGTATCATCCGGATGATATCCTGGTAAAGGTAGACAGGTGCGGTATGGCAGTATCCCTGGAATCCAGAATACCGATGTTAGACAAGGATGTCGTAGAGTTCGCATGGTCTCTGCCGATTGATTATTTAAGGCAGGACGGCATAGGAAAACAGGTCTTGCGTGATGTGCTATACCGCTATGTACCAAAGGAAATGATGGAGCGCCCTAAGACAGGCTTTGCCATTCCAATCGATAAATGGCTTCGTGAGCCGAAGCTTCGCGCATGGGCAGAAACGCTGCTTGATAAAAAAACAATAGAGCAGCAGGGCATACTGAATGCAGATGTAGTATCCCATATCTGGAACGAATATATCGAAAAAGGGGTATGGAGAGTGCAGATCTGGTATCTGCTCATGTTCCAGGAGTGGATGGTGAGTAAGTGAGTTTGCTGATTGGAAGGCTGTGAAGTGCCATAGAGCATATGGATTCCCGTGTGCTTCCGTAATCTCTACAATTATACTTAAATGTACGCCTGGCTCAAACACCAGGGTGTCTGTTCCATTCGTACATTTGCGTATAACAGTAACGATTAAGGCAGTACACGCTGGAATTCCAGAGTAAGGAGGTAAGCGGAGATGGAAATAATAGAGAATTATGAGCCGGCGGCGGT
Organism: Bacillota bacterium; assembly: GCA_023458855.1. GTDB lineage: Bacteria > Bacillota > Clostridia > Lachnospirales > Lachnospiraceae > SZUA-378. The sequence continues at coordinate 5,023 of JAEWWQ010000358.1, read as the reverse complement.
TCCGGGGGAGTGTGCGGAGTTGATTACGGTGATTGTGGCTGTTTATAATATTGAGGCTTATCTGGACAGGTGTGTGCGTTCGATTATGAGGCAGACATACCGGAACCTGCAGATTATTCTGGTGGATGACGGGGCGACGGATCGGAGTGGTAAGATGTGTGACGAATATGCATCTGAGGATAACCGTATTGAAGTGGTGCATAAAAAGAATGGCGGATTGTCGGATGCGCGGAATGCGGGGATGCAGATTGCCAGGGGAACGTATCTTGCTTTTGTAGATGGAGATGACTGGATCGATGAGCAGATGTATGAAACTATGCTCGGTGCCATGGCAGAGCAGGCAGCAGACATCTCCATTTGCAGATACCGGCAGGTGTATCCGGAAGAGACAATTGATGAGTCGACAAAAAGAGCTGTTATTTTTGAAGGCAGGCAGGCATTATCCTGTCTGATTGAAGAACAGGATGAATATCAGCTGCAGAATGCAGCATGGAATAAATTATATCGGAGAGACTTGTTACAGGGACAGGAATTTCCAGTGGGCAGATGGTATGAGGATATTGTATACACGGCAATCCTGTTAAGTAAAGTGAGACGCTGTGTGTATCTGGACAGAGCATTTTATAATTATGTACTGGATAGAAAAGGCAGTATCATGTCACATGGATTGAATGCACGGATTCTGACAGATCAGATACCGGCTTATAGGGAGAAGACAGAGTTCTTACGGAGTATCGGAGAAGACGCCCTGGCTGATATCCATAATTATTACACGTATAAGCGGTTATTGGTATTATATACTCAATTCCGAAGAAGTAAGGATGGGAACCGTAAGAAGTTTTGCATGGAACTAAGAAATATTATTTTATCAGAGCAGGAAAAGTTTGATGCGGCATTTACAAGTGGACCTGCTAATCCAAATGAATATAAGAAGATGAAGATTTTTATAAAATCTGCGCTGCTTTATGATATTGTAATGGATATCAATGATGCTTTTATTATTCCTTATAAACAATGGAAACTCAAAAAAGCCTTTTAAATAAAAAGAAGAAAATATGAGGTCGTGATAATATGATAATTGTGCAGATGTCCGGCGGACTGGGAAATCAGATGTTTCAGTATGCGCTATACAGACAGCTCCTTGCAATGGGCAGGGAGGTAAAGATAGATGATGAGACCTGCTATAGGGATGCCGGAACGAGGGCAAAGCAATTGTCGGTCTTTGGGATTACGTATGAAAAAGCAACACGGGAGGAACTGATTGCACTGACAGATGCGAAAATGGATCTGCTGAGCCGTATCCGCCGTAAGCTGACAGGGCGCAGGACAAGGTCTTATAGGGAACGGCAATTCAATTTTGATGCTGCGGTCTTCCAGTTGGAGGAAGCTTATCTGGAAGGCTGCTGGCAGAGTGAAAAGTATTTTCCGATGGTGAGAGAAGAATTAAGACAGAAATTTACGATGCAGATGCCAGTCAATGAAGGAACCCGGCGGTTTCTGGAACAAATAGAACAGACAGAAGCAATCAGTGTGCATATCCGCAGAGGAGATTATCTGCAGGAAGCACAGCAGGCAACCTATGGCGGGATTTGTACGGACAGTTACTATGAACGTGCAATCGATCTTATGCAGGAAAGGCATCCGCAGGCAGCTTTTTATCTATTCTCAAATGATGCCGGCTGGGTAAAAGAGCACATGACAGGGGACCAGTTTATCATAGTGGATTGTAATGAGGAATCGACAGGGTATCTGGATATGCTTCTGATGAGCAGATGCCGGCACCATATCATAGCCAACAGCAGTTTTAGCTGGTGGGGCGCATGGCTGGGACAGAACCCGGATAGAGAGATCATAGCACCCGCAAAATGGCTGAATGGAAGGGATTGCAGCGACATCTACACAGACCGCATGCTTGCCATTTGAGTAATAAGTCAATTGACAAAGCCTATTATAGAACTTGGCTTTGTCAATTTGCACATATATTTGCAAAACAATAATTGATACACAACATAGTTTGATGAGCAACTGTATGAATGCCGCTGGTACTTAGAACATGTATTTTATGTTCTTATGTACCACTGCGTGCGAATCCAAGCGGGAGCGCGTTGCGAATGAACTATGTTGTGCATCAATTTTATCGAAACATAGTGGGTGCAAATTGACGAATTCGAATCAAAACATATTTTTGACACTTCAACCAATATTTAGTAAAATAAAATGTACTGCATGAAGCATATAAGGATATAAGAACTGAGAATACAAGGAGACATATTGTGAGTATTACGATATTAAAGAAGCTGACATGTATTTTAAATAAAAAGCAACAGGCCAAGATAGCAGGACTGGGCGTGCTGATATTGATTGGCGGTTTGCTGGAGACGCTTGGTGTATCCATGATTCTGCCGGTGGTTACGGCAATTCTTGATGTTGACAGGATGAGTAAAAATAAGTATGTGAAAATGATATGTGATATCATGCATATCGATAATATGAACGATTTTATTATTTTGCTTTTAATTGCGGTCATTCTGATATTTGTGATAAAAAATGCATATTTATTATTTCTGGCCTATGTACAGGCGAAATTCGTAAATGGCAATCAGCATCGTGCAGGCAGCTATATGCTGGAAGAGTATCTGAACCGTTCCTACGAATTTTATCTGAATGCAGATATTCCGACTATTTTTCGTATTCTGGATGGTGATATCCCGAAGGTATTCCAATTGCTGATGTCAGTGATAAAGCTGGCAACGGAAGTGGTGGTCGCATTATGCCTGTTTATCCTTCTGCTGGTGATTGACATCCGTATGACCCTGATGATGATGGTCATGCTATTGCTTATGACATTGATCATCGTAAAGATATTAAAACCGATTCTGAATCAGATCGGAAAGGAAAATCAGGAAGTACAGAGTATTGCGGGACGCTGGAGAACGAAGTCAGTATACGGAATCAAAGATGTTAAGGTATTGAACAGAGAACATTTTTTTGCTTCCTTCTATCAAAAACATACCAAATACGGAACGGAACTTACGATTCGCTATTCCGTATTGAACAGTGTGCCGAGAACTATTATTGAGACTGCCTGCATAGCAGGTGTGCTGGCATATATTGCGATCTGTATTGCAACGGGTACGAATGTGGCCTCCTTATTATCACAGATCACTGCATTTGGAATTGCAGCAATCCGCCTGATGCCGAGTATGAACCGGATCAACACCTATCTTACTGATATTGCATTTTTTGAGCCATCACTGGATTACGTATATGACCATGTAGATTTTGCAAAATTCAAAGAAGAAGGGCATTATGTGGCAGATAAGCCGAACAATCCGGAACCGGTCGTAATTGATGCTGATATCCGTCTGGAGCATATCACATATAAGTACCCAAATACGGAGAAGAAGATTCTGGATGATGCCAATATGACAATTCCTTATGGCAAATCCGTTGGTGTCGTAGGACCCTCCGGTGCAGGTAAATCAACTGTTATAGATATTATTCTTGGGTTACTGCGTCCGGAATCCGGACACATCATGTGTAAAGACAGGAATGTATTTGATAATTATCCATCCTGGTTAAGCAATATAGGATATATCCCGCAGACAATCTATCTGTCGGATGATTCCATACGTGATAACATTGCATTTGGAGTTCCGAAAGAAGAGATAGATGACGAGAGAGTGTGGAAAGTTCTGGAAGAAGCACAGATGAAACACTTTGTAGAACAGCTTCCAGATGGACTGGATACTTCCACAGGTGACAGAGGTGTCAGAATCTCGGGCGGTGAGAGACAAAGACTTGGGATTGCAAGAGCACTATACCATAACCCGGATATACTCGTATTTGATGAAGCCACCTCAGCACTCGATAATGCGACAGAGAAAGCAGTCATGGAAGCGATTGAAAGCTTTCACGGCAAGAAGACACTCGTCATCATTGCCCACAGACTGAATACATTAGAACAATGCGATATCCTCTACCGCGTACAAAATGGAAAAATCGTGGCAGAATAGCAAACCAAAAGAAAGGGTCTATATGTTAGGAACAGAACTTTTAAAAGGACAGGGATTAGGCAATCAATTATTTTGTTATGTAACGACCAGATGTATTGCAATGGAAAAGGGATACGATTACAGTATTCTTGGCAGTGAGACACTGGCGAATAATATTCACAGTGATTGCGGGCTGTACTTTATGGATCTGGAATTCGGTGTGCCCTCCAGAAGAGAGGATTATACAAGCGAATATTGGGAAAAAGAGGACAGACTGTTTTTGCCCAATTCGCGTCATGACCTTGCGCATGGTGCGTATGTGACAGGAACAGACCAGACTCTGCTGAATATAGAGGATAATGTGCTGATAGCAGGAAATATGCAGGCAGAAGATTACTATATCAAATACAAAGAGGATATTAAGCGATGGCTTAAGGTAAAGCCGGAATATGACTGCTATGAATACAGCAGGGACAACCTTTGCATCCTGCACCTTCGCTGTACGGATTATATGGATTCTCCGGAATTATTCTTAAGGCGTAAGTATTGGCTGGACGGCATGGCAAATATGCGGAAGATCAGACCTGATATGGAATTTATGATTATTACCAATGATACCAGGGAAGCCGAGAAGCTGATTCCGGGAGTCAAGGCGTATAATTTTAATCTTGCGAAAGACTATGCAATTATTAAGAATGCAAAGTATCTCTTGCTGGCCAATTCGTCCTTTACCTATTTTCCGGCATTTACAAGTGATGTGGAGCAGTATGTAATCGCTCCGAAGTACTGGGCACGTCATAATGTATCAGACGGTTATTGGGCATCGGAGCAGAATATCTATGAAGGCTTCCACTATATGGACAGGAAGGGTCAGATATTTACTGCGGAAGAATGCCGGCAGGAACTGGAACAATATAAGAAAACATCAAAGAAATACCGGAGACTGAATGTCAGGCCGCAGGGCATAACACTGCAGTTCTATCGGATAAAGAGCAGATATCTTTATGAGAAATACTATGTGATGAGAG
>JAEWWQ010000357.1 GCA_023458855.1 Bacillota bacterium | reverse complement strand
CAAATGCTTCCAAATCCAAACAGGCTACTTCCCGAAAAAAAGCCCTTGAAAAAATCGAATTGGATGAAATACGCCCATCCAGCAGAAAATACCCTTATATCGATTTCAGACCAGAAAGAGAAATTGGTAATGAAGTGCTGAGCGTAGAAGGTTTGAGCAAAACAATTGATGGCGTTAAAATATTAAATGATATTTCCTTTACCATTGGACACGAAGACAAAGTTGCTTTCGTGGGCGGTAATGAACTGGCAAAAACGACTCTGTTCAAAATCCTGACAGGTGAAATGGAACCTGATGAAGGTACTTATAAATGGGGAATCACCACTTCTCAGGCATATTTTCCGAAAGACAGCACTGCTGAATTCGACAATGACTTGACCATTACAGACTGGTTGACCGGCTACTCCCCTGTAAAGGATGTTACGTATGTGCGTGGTTTCCTTGGAAGAATGCTTTTCCCTGGTGAAGATGGTGTTAAAAAAGTCAGAGTATTATCCGGTGGTGAAAAAGTCCGTTGTCTATTATCCAAAATGATGATTTCAGCTTCCAATGTATTAATTTTAGATGAACCTACCAATCACCTGGACATGGAATCTATCACAGCCCTTAACAATGGTCTGATTAAGTTCTCAGGTGTCATCCTGTTTGCATCTCATGATCATCAGATCGTTCAGACAACAGCAAATCGTATTATGGAATTCCTTCCGGACGGTACTGTGATTGACAAGATTACTTCTTACGATGAATATCTGGAAAATGATGAATTTGCCAGAAAACGTACCGTATATAACGCTGAAAAAAATGATGAGGAAGATTGAACGATTACTTTCACTTAAGATTGGAGACTTTACACCATGCGTATCGTTGACTTACACGTGCACTCTACCAAATCAGACGGTTCCTATACCCCTTCTGAACTGGTATCCTATGCAATCGAAAAAGGATTGTCTGCTTTTGCGCTGACCGATCACGATACCACAGACGGATTGGCGGAGGCATTTACAGCCGCCATGAACAAACCTGTGGAGGTAATTCCAGGTATCGAATTTTCTACGGAATATGAAGGCAAAGACGTGCATATCATAGGCCTTGATATCCAATATGAAGAACCTCATTTTAAAGAGCAGCTTATTACTTTTCAGAACTCCAGGACTGTTCGTAATGAAAAGATGTGCGCACGTCTGAGAGAGGCGGGTATTGATATTTCATACGAATCTCTATTAACCGAATTTCCAGGTTCCGTCATTACCCGTGCCCACTATGCCAAATATCTCTTAGCACACGGCTATATCAAAAATATGACAGAAGCCTTTGAACGTTACATCGGTGATAATTGTCCTTACTTTGTACCAAGAGAAAAGGTAACTCCTGTTCAGGCCGTGCAATTAGTTCTTCAGGCAGGCGGAATTCCTATACTGGCACATCCTCCTCTTTACCACATGGGCAAAGACCGGCTCGACTTATTGGTCTGCAGTCTTGCCAGAGCCGGACTGATTGGGATCGAAGCAGTTTATAGCACCTATACTCCATCTGAGGAACGGGATATGAAACGTCTTGCCAGAAAATACAACTTGTGCATCAGCGGCGGTTCTGATTTTCACGGCACCACAAAGCCTGGTCTGGATCTTGCAGTCGGTTATGGAAGGCTTTTTATTCCTGAAGAAATATTAACCAATTTGAGAAAATATAAATTAATCGCGGAGTCCAAAATACAATATGCAAACAAAAATATTATTTACCGACCTTGATGGTACACTATTAAATGACAATAAAAATGTATCTCCTGCTCTCTTTGAAGCATTACAGCAATTACAGAACATGGGACACATTTTAGTTCTTTCCTCCGGTCGCCCGTTAAACAGCATCTTACAAGTGAAGGAAATGCTGAAACTACAGAACCAGGGGCTTTATATCTGTGCTTACAACGGTGGGCTTGTCTATGATTGCAGTACAAAAAAATCTGTGATTGAAAAGCGTGTTTCTCTTACAGATGTCTCTTATATATTAGACATGGCTAAGCGTACTAACACCTACTGCCATACCTATACCTCAACTCATATCGTAACAGAAAAAGAAAGTGAAGAATTGAATTTTTATCTGAGAACGATACACTTACCGGTAATTTGTACCCCGCATATGCTTGACGCTTTATCCGAGAATCCTTTCAAGCTGCTTGCCGTTGATCTGACAGATCATGCGCATCTTGAACAATTTAAGACAGCACTTGCGCCTTGGTCAAATGGTCGTATCACTACACTGTTTTCCAATCCAATGTATCTCGAACTTTTCCCTGCAACAGCAGGAAAAGGACAGGCTTTGACAGAATTGTGTCAGCATCTTCAGATTCCGCTCACAAATGCCATGGCTGCCGGTGATATGGAAAATGATATCTCCATGCTGAAGGTCGCAGGATACAGCGTAGCCATGCAAAATGCTGCACCCCTTGTGAAAAAAAGTGCTGCTGTCATATCAAAAGATGATAATAACCATGATGGCCTGCTACCTTATATCAAAGATTTCTTTACCTTACCTTAAAAACTCTTTGCATTACAAAACCCCATATCATAAAGGTGCTCTCCTCCTTTTGATATGGGGTTATTACTTTTTTGAACTTAACCTTCAACTATCAGATATCTTCCATCGCCAATGTCAAAGACTTCTGAAGCTTCCAATATCTCTTCTTCGTCCTGACCATCAATATCAATGCCTTCTTCTTCGAAGTATTCTATTACTTCCTGTGCAGAGTTAACAACTACTGCCATACATTCTTCCAGATACGCTTCTGCTTCTTCTAGATTTTCAGCGACCTGATCTGGAAATAGCTGTAATTGATTTTTTAAAAAACATGCTATAACGGCATCATCAAATTCATGCATCTATGTCTCAACTCCTATCTTTTCAATATTAATATTCAAGTCACACCAAGTTGATATAACTCTATGCTATATTTATAATATGCAGTCATACATTTGTCAATCATAAGTTAAAACTATGACACAACTTTTTTCTGCTTCTATATCAGTTCTTTTAATACTTGATACACACCCTTTTCCCAGTAGGGCGGACAGATATGATTTGCCCATTTTTTTACTTCTTCTCTTGCATTCGCAACCACATAACTTTCTCCGGCTGCCTGCAGCATTCCAATATCATTCGCATTATCGCCGAACGCCATTGTATTCGCTTTAGATATTCCAAAATATTCCTGTAGATACTTCAGTGCATGTCCCTTATCTACAGATGCATCCATAAAATCTACCCATTCTTCTCCAGCCATACATGTTTTTACACGCGATTCCCATTTTGGAATAAACACACGCTCTCCCAGCTCACGAATGCTTCCTTTACGAAAAATTGCGATTTTAATTACCGTGATATCCTCGGCAAGGATATCCTTCACAACCTGATACTTATTATGATAACTATAATGAATGAGATCAATAAAGTCTTGATTTTCCGTTTCAAGGTAACTTCCATCCGGTGATGATACGATTATTTCACAAGTATCTTTATAGTTACGAAAATCCCGGATAATTCCCTCTACATCTTCTCTTCTCATCGCCTTTACATACAAATCAGTGCCCTGGTATCTGATATGTGCGCCATTTTCCGCAATATATGCAATTTCATCTTTAATCTTATTAAATACATTCCGAATACTATAATACTGTCTGCCACTTGCTACAACACATATATTTCCCTGTTCTATCAAGGCATGCATTGTATCTGGAATCACAGCTTCCACGACAGGCGAGGAATCTTTTACCAAAGTACCGTCAATATCTGTTGCAATCAGTTTTTTCATAAGTTCAACAATTCAGCAGGATGCGCAATAATAGCATCCGCATGATTCTCCTCTAATTCTTTTCTGTCCCGAAACCCCCACAATACACCAACTGTAAATACCCCCGCGGACTTTCCTGTCTTCATATCAGTGCTGGTATCTCCAACATATAAAATATCCGATCTCTTTACTTTCAATATTTCCGCAATATGCAAGATTCCGTCAGGACTCGGTTTTATTTTAAATTCAGGAATTTGTCCCTGGATTGCATCAAACATCTCCGTTCCGAATAAGGTATGAATTACATCTACCGTTCTGGCATGCGGCTTATTCGAATTCACCGCAAGTAAAATTCCTCGTTCCTTAAGCGCCAGCAAAGTATCCACAATTCCCGGATAAGGCACTACCTGATACATACAATCCTCCTTAAAATTCTTTGCATATTCCATCTGTGCCTCTTCGTAATATGCCAGATTTGTATCTCCTGAAGCAATCAGTGCACGCTTTACCAACTCTGCCGCGCCATCTCCAACAAAATACCGGTATCGGTCCCGCTCAAATGGTGCAAAACCAAACCTGGCAATCGTTCTATTCGTACAATACGTAATAGAATCTAAGGAGTCTGCTAATGTGCCATCCAAATCAAAAATTACTGCTTTCATATGTGCTTTATGTCCTCTTTTCTATTTACTCAACCGTATACTCGTCAATATGTGTTTCTGGTATGAATATCCGATTATTAGCGCATATAACCTTACTTTTCTCACTCTCTTCGATTGCTTCAAGACAAAATACTTCCTGGGAATTACAGGATTCTTTTCCTCTTCTGTCAATCTTTTCATATGTGCCGTCCGACAATAGAATATGCGCCTTCACATTATCTTTTAACTGCATTTTTAGTATATGACAGACTTTCTGTTTTAATTCTTCACTTTCTACAGGAAATAATATCTCAACACGTCGTTCCAGATTACGTGGCATCCAGTCAGCACTTCCCATATAAATCTCTGGCTTTCCGGCATTTTCAAAATAAAAAATCCTTCCGTGCTCCAAAAAATTACCCACAATAGAACGAACTTTAATATTCTCGCTGACTCCCTTTATTCCTATTTTAAGGCAACAAATACCACGCACAATTAATTCTATCTGCACCCCCGCCGCGCTGGCCTCATACAAAGCCTCTATTACGTCTCTGTCACAAAGTGAATTCATCTTTGCAATAATGTAAGCCGGCAGATTCTGTTCCGCATTTCTCTTTTCACGGCGAATCAAATACAAAAATCTGTCCTTTAGCCATAGCGGTGCCAGAGACAATTTATTCCAGGATAAAGGTTCTGAATATCCGGAAAGCATGTTGAATACCGCTGTTGCGTCTTCTCCAATTTCTTCATTACAGGTCAACAGACCAAGGTCCGTATACTGCTTTGCAGTAGCATCATTGTAATTACCCGTACCCAGATGCACATACCGGCAGATTCCATCTTCTTCTTTTCGAACAACAAGTGTTATTTTACTATGTGTCTTAAGCCCCACCAACCCATAGATAACATGGCATCCCGCTTTTTCAAGCATTTTTGCCCATACGATATTATTTTCCTCATCGAATCTTGCCTTCAATTCTACTAAAACAGATACCTGTTTGCCATTTTCTGCTGCCTGAGCAAGTGCAGCAATAATAGGGGAATTACCACTCACACGATATAACGTCTGTTTAATAGCCAATACATCCGGATCCTTTGCCGCCTGCCGGATAAAGTCTACAACAGGCTGAAACGTCTGATATGGATGATGCAGCAGAATATCCCCTTTTTTAATCTGGGTAAATACAGACTCCTCTGTTGCCAGCTCGGGTATGATCTGTGGAACATATTTTTCATATTTTAAATGCGAAAAGCCATCCATCCCATACATCTTCATTAGAAATGTCAGATCCAGCGGACCGTTAATATAATAGATATCCTGGTCCTGAATTGCCAGTTCCTTACGAATCAGCCTAAGCAGGCGCTTATCAATCCCTTCTTCTACCTCCAGTCTGATTGCCTGACCCCATTGCCTTTTCTTCAATTGTTTTTCTATTTCTTTCAGCAAATCAGCGGCTTCATCCTCTTCAATCGTAAGATCTGCATTTCTCATTATCCGAAATGGATATGCACATACAATATCATAGTTAAGAAAGAGCTTCTCCATATTACGTTCTATAATTTCTTCCAGTAAAATTACCTTCCTATTTTCATTCTCTTTTGTGGGCAGCAATACGATTCTGGAAAGCACACTTGGCACCTGGACTGTTGCAAATTCTAATTCACTCTCTTCGCCCTTTTTATGTACAAGTGCTCCAATATTCAAAGACTTGTTACGTATCAGCGGAAAGGGTCTGGAAGAATCAACTGCCATCGGGGTCAATACCGGATACACATTATCCTTAAAATAACTATCTACATAATTACGCTCTTCCTGGGTCAGGTCCTCATGTGAACCAATGATAGATAAACCGTTCTGTGTCAGCATGGGCAATAGAGAACGATTATAGGTCGAGTACTGCAAGGTAACTAATTCATGTGTTACTTTGTTCAATTTTTCCAGCTGTTCGCCTGGAGTCATTCCGGAAATATCAGGTTTATTATAATTCGCATCTACCATATCTTTTAAAGACGCAACCCGGATCATAAAAAATTCGTCCAGATTAGAGGCGGTAATACTTAAAAATTTTAGTCTTTCGAATAATGGTATCTGCTTATCTCGCGCTTCACTTAATACTCTTTTATTAAAAGATATCCAGCTTAATTCCCTGTTGGTATAATATTCCGGATTTTTCAAATTTATTTTCGTTTCATTCAAAGTGATCGCCGTCCTTTCCTGTAAAATATTGCTAATAAGATATCAACTTTTGTCAGAACTGATTACTACGTTTTTGTTTAATGACAGGTCTTACACTATACACCTCTTCGAAGAAATCCGCTTTCTCCTGAAACAGTCCCTTTTCTAACGTAATATCCATACTATTCTCTACCATGAGCAGAAGTTCATCTTCTTTTAAGGCTGCCTTGATATTCTGGAATTTTTGTTTATGACTTTTATCTAATGCATTGGCAACACGAATAATAGCAGTCAGTTTTGCGATTATCAAATATGATGGCCTATCTAAAAATGTTGTTCTTGTGAGCTCTTCATAATAGTCAAACTCTAAATGGTTATATTTTACTACATTTGCGACAATCTCGCGTTCAGTATGAGATAAGCCTATTATTTCCGTCGCCATCACAATATTATAAGAAGAAATAGCCACTGCGGACAAACTTATATATTTTCCGCAATCATGCAAAAGTGCTGCAATTCTAAGTAATAAACGCTCCCTGCGTCCTAAACCATGTATCTTTTTCATACTATCAAAAATAGCAAGTGTTATTTTTTCAAGTGTCTCACCGCGTTTTCTGCTTCCCATATATCGTTTGCTGATATTTTGTGCACATGCAATAATATCCTGTTCAAAATTATGTGCAGGGGCTATTATTTTATTTTGCTCTGCATATTCATATGCCATCCCATCACAAAGTGTTACGCCCGGTGCCCAGATATATTCTGCCTCCATCACCTTTGTAAGCTTTTTAGTCAAAATCGCTGCGAGAAAAAATAGAAATACATTTTCTTCTGCTATGCCAAGATATTCTGCCATACCATCTACATTTCGTTTGCGCAGCTCATCTACAAAGTTATAATAGGTTCCTACCTCTATGTAGCCTGCATCTCCTGACTCACCCAGCATGCCTTTTAATACTGTTGAAATATAGTCATCAACAATAATGATATTTTTGATATTGTACTCTTTTAGATACATCTTCTTAAAACTATAAATCTGATTACCGATCATTTCCTCAACAAGTTCTTCTACCTGCGTGTTTTTAGGATGTATCTTATTCATTTTTTCACGTAATCTAAGAATACCAAGACGCAGGTT
>JAEWWQ010000356.1 GCA_023458855.1 Bacillota bacterium | reverse complement strand
GTCAAGTCTTGATTGCCCTGGTTTTGGCGGTGCGCCTGCGGTAATTACTACAATATCAGCGTCTTTGCAATCTGCGTAAGTTCCTTTTATCACCTTGACATTCCGATTCAGATATTCGATGCAATCCTTTAAGTCCAGTACTTCTCCATATGCCCGTTCGTCATTCAGGTCTATCATGACCACCTTGTCACACACTCCTTGTGTTACCAGACTGAATGCCGTCGAAGATCCTACCAGACCACAACCTACAATTGCTACTTTTCGCTCCGTCATCTTCATGATAAATCACCCTCCTCTTTTTTGATATTATATCATTCCTATTCCCGAATTTGGCCATTCCCATAAATTGTATATTTATATGAGGTAAGTTCTTTTAACCCCATTGGTCCTCTTGCATGAATCTTTTGTGTACTGATTCCTATTTCTGCTCCAAACCCAAACATAAATCCATCCGTAAATCTGGTGGATGCATTCACATATACACAGGCCGCATCTACTTCATTCAAAAATTTCTCTGCATTTTCCCTGTTTTCTGTAATAATTGTTTCCGAATGTTTCGTATTATACTTATTGATATGGGCAATTGCTTCCTCCACATTTGCTACCGCCTTGATCGACAGGATAAGATCCAGATACTCTGTTGCATAATCCTCCTGTGTTGCAAGAATACAATCTGTTAAAATCTCCTTGGTATCCTGATCTCCACGCACTTCAACCTGCTTTTTCTTTAAAGCTGCATCGAGCCTTGGCAAAAACATCTGCATAATGTTCTTATGTACGACCAGGGATTCACAAGCGTTGCATACCCCAATTCTTTGCGTTTTTGAATTGATAATAATCGGTATTGCCTTTTCGATATCTGCACTTTCATCGACAAAGATATGGCAGTTCCCGGTTCCTGTTTCAATGACCGGAATTGTACTATTTTCAAGTGCCGCCTTAATCAAACCAGCACCGCCTCTTGGAATGAGCAGATCCACATACGCATTCATTCTCATAAAAGCAGCAGCCGTTTCACGACTAGTATCTGCAATCAGCTGTATTACATTGGGATTCATTCCTGATGATGCTAATGCTTGCTGAATGCACTGTGTGATTGCAATATTAGATTGAATCGCATCACTTCCCCCTTTTAATATCACAGCATTCCCGGATTTAAAGCAAAGTCCAAAAGCATCTGCGGTTACGTTTGGCCTCGATTCATAGAAGATACCGATTACACCGATAGGAACTCTTTTTTTGATAATTTTAAGTCCATTTGGTCTGTCTATGGTTTCCAGCACTTCACCTATTGGATCTGGTAATTCAACGATCTGCTGTAATCCGTCCGCCATTTCAGCAATGCGCTTATCACTTAGCCTTAAACGGTCAACCATTCCCTGCGCCATTCCCTGTTCTTCGGCTCTTCCGACATCCTTTTTATTTGCTGCCAATATAGTATCCGTTGCCTGTATCAGCGCTTCTGCTATAAAAGATAACACGGTATTCTTATCCTTGGTAGTCATTTTTAAAAGATCCTGTTTTGCACATACCGCTTGTTCCCCCATTTTTTTTAAATCTATCATTTTAGTCTCCTCTATTATTCAATTGTTTGAGCTTCGGTATAAAGAACATCCGGTATATAGTCGAATTCTTCATAAGGAATTGTATCAAGTAATTGGCATTCAAAACAAATTGCAATTGTTGAAAGTCCCGGAGTTTTAGCAAGGAAACGATCATAGTATCCTCTTCCGTAGCCAATGCGGTGCTTCTGCTTATCAAATACCACCCCTGGCATTATCATAAGTGTTTCTGATAATAAAGAAGTCTCCCATTCTTCGCTATTTTCCGCTGGTTCAAGTATTCCCTTCAATCCTGCTCTCAGTTCTTCAAACTCTTGAAGTAAATGAAACGATATCGCTGTTTCATCTGTCTTAGGCGCATAGACCCTTTTTCCAAATTTCCATGCCTGTTTAATGAGTTCTCTTGTCTCTACCTCTTTATTATAATCAATATAGACAAGAATAGCATGTGCATTTTTAAATTTTTCGCTTTCCAGAACTTTCTGGATAATATGTCTGCTGTTATTTTCACATTCTTCTTTAGATAGTTTACTTCTCGCCTCTAAGATATAATGCCTAATTTGTCTTTTTGTCTCCATATTTTTCCCCAAGATTGGTAATAGAACCATCTTCGTTTTGAATGCTGATGTTATTTAACTGGCCTCTCAAATTATTACGGACACTCGCAATATATTCGCTTCTGAGTTCTGCCTGCTCTCTTTTTTCTTCCTCAGTAAGGCCTTCTGCCTTTGATTTATGATATAGTTCATTGATTCTTTTGATTTTCTCTTCGTTCATGGCCTTGCTCCCTATTGATACATATTTTCAACGTAATCTTCCAAATAGAAGTCCTCATTTTTATGGGCTTTAAAAATAGTACCGTATTCTTTTCCATCTATAAGCCTATGTATGATTCTTACGTCTTTCCCATTTGCTATAATCATATCTGTGCCTGTATTTGTTGCTATCATGGCGGCATTGAGTTTCGTATTCATACCACCTGTTCCAACATTACTTCCGGTGGACGCCTTTCCCATGCTCATCAGTTCATCGGTCAATGTCTCTACCGTGCTGATAAATTTTGCATCTTTATTTTTATGCGGATCATCTGTGTACAGTCCATCAATATCAGATAATAAAATAAGCAGATCCGCTGATATCAGAGAAGCAACAATTGCAGAAAGTGTATCATTGTCACCAATCAATACATCATTTTCCCCAACCTGAATTTCATAAGTCGCTACCGTATCATTTTCATTCACAATAGGAATAACTCCTAATTTCAATAATTCTGAAAAAGTATTATGCGCATTGTAACGGTTCACATTATCTACAACTGTATTTTTTGTCATTAAGATCTGTGCTGTCAACTGGTTATACTCTGCAAATATTTTCTGATACGTCATCATCAGCTTTGCCTGACCGATCGCTGCACAAGCTTGTTTTACGGCAAGTGGCTTATCGTCTGTCGTATTTTTAAAGTTTATTGCTTTCTTGCCTACGGCAATTGCACCGGACGTTACCAATACAACATCCTTTCCCTGATTTTTTAAGTTGCACAATTCCCTTACCAGTACTTCCATCTTGATATAATCTAGATCACCTGTTTCAGAATGCTGTAACGATGATGATCCGATCTTAATAACAATTCTTTTTTTATTTTTTAATTCTTTCCGAAGTTCCTTCATAATAGTCTTCCTCCATTTTCAGTGGTTCATATATTTGTGCTATTGCTTCCGCAACTTTTATTCCATCCATTGCTGCAGATGTGATTCCACCTGCATATCCTGCGCCTTCCCCGCAGGGGTATAAGCCCCGTATAGGGCTTTGCAATGTCTCATCACGATGGATACGAACCGGTGATGAAGTACGACTTTCTATGCCCGATATTAAAGTATCCTCAGCATCAAAGCCCTCTATGACCTGACCAAATTTCTGCATCCCTTCTATAAAAGATTCATTTAACTGTTCCGGTAAAATGCTGCGTACATTCGTAAAAATATAGTTACCCTTCATCGCCGGATGATTCTTTCTCTTATCCTCCTGAGATACTTTATTTAATTTGAAATCCTGATAATACTGCACTGGAATTTTTCCATTTCCCAATGCATATGCCTTTTCCTCCAGCCTTCTCTGGAATTGTATCCCCGCAAGTGCATCTTCACTTCCATAATCTTCCGGTGTGACTGCTACGATAATTGCACTATTGGCATTCTGTCCGTCACGTTTGCTATAACTCATTCCATTGATTGCAAGCCGTCCTTCTTCCGAAGACGAATTTACGACATAGCCGCCAGGACACATACAAAATGAATATACCCCCCTGTGATTCGAAGCTTGGGCTGTGACTTTATAGGAAGCTGCTCCTAAATATCGGGGATGTTCCATATCATACTGGGAAGTATTGATTACCGTCTGCGGATGTTCTACACGCAATCCTACCGCAAAAGATTTTGCTTCCATCGGAACTTTTGCGCGGTATAAGGTCTCTATCGTATTACGTGCACTGTGCCCGATTGCCAGCACCAGGACATCTGTTTTTATTTCCTTTGTCCCATTCACTACAATACCGGTAATCATACCGTTCACTATCTTAAAATCCGTGACTTCTGAGTCAAAATAAACTTTTCCACCTTGTTCAATAATTGTATTTCTCATATTTTTTACGATTTGAATTAAGACATCCGTTCCCAAATGAGGTTTGTTTTCATATTTGATTTTATCCGGTGCCCCTGCTTTTACAAAGATATCCAGGACTTCTTTATTGCGTCCTGATTTATCTTTTACAAGCGTATTCAGTTTTCCATCGGAAAAAGTACCGG
>JAEWWQ010000355.1 GCA_023458855.1 Bacillota bacterium | reverse complement strand
TCCTTCTTCATATCCTACATATCCCGGAGGCGCCCCAATCAATCTGGATACAGAATATTTCTCCATATACTCGCTCATATCGATACGCACCAGATTATTTTCATCATCAAACAAAGCGGCGGCCAGAGACTTTGCAAGTTCTGTCTTACCAACACCGGTTGGTCCTAAGAACAGGAAAGAACCAATTGGTTTGGTCGGATCTTTAATGCCGGCTTTGGAACGCATTATTGCTTCGGCAACTTTCACAACACCTTCCTCCTGTCCCACTACCCGCTTGTGCAGTTCTTCATCCAGGTGAAGTGTCTTATTACGCTCGCTTTCCGTCAATTTTGCTACCGGTATTCCCGTCCACCTTGATATAATTTTAGCGATCTCCTCTTCCGACACACTTTCATGTACAAGAGACAAATCCGCCTCTTTTACTTTCTGTTCTTCTATCTCTAATTGCTGTTTTAGCGCCGGAAGCTTGCCATAACTTAATTCTGCTGCCTGTTCCAGATTTCCTTCTCTCTGGGCTATCTGAATCTGACTGTTCATTGTTTCTATTTCTTCTCTCAGTTTGGATAGCTTATCCACATTTGCTTTCTCATTATCCCACTGTGCCTTGCGGTTATTGAATTCTTCCTTCTGCTCCGCAAGTTCCTTCTGTAAATTAGAAAGCCTTTCCTGGCTTAACCTGTCGTTTTCTTTTTTCAGTGCTGCGACTTCAATTTCCATCTGCATTACTTTTCGTTGTAATTCATCCAGTTCCGTCGGCATAGAGTCTAATTCTGTTTTAATCAATGCACAGGCTTCATCTACTAAATCAATTGCTTTATCCGGTAAAAATCGGTCAGAAATATATCGGTGGGAAAGTGTTGCTGCACTGACCAATGCATTATCCATAATCTTGACACCATGGTATACCTCATAACGTTCCTTCAGGCCTCTGAGGATAGATATCGTATCCTCTACCGTAGGTTCTTCTACCATGACTGGCTGGAAACGCCGTTCCAAAGCCGCATCTTTTTCTATATACTGTCGATACTCATCCAAAGTCGTCGCACCTATACAGTGCAATTCGCCCCTTGCCAGCATCGGTTTTAACATATTTCCCGCATCTAATGCACCATCTGTCTTACCGGCTCCAACTATTGTATGCAATTCATCAATAAACAGGATGATCTGCCCATTGCTGTTCTTCACATCATCCAGCACTGCTTTCAGACGTTCCTCGAATTCCCCTCGATACTTTGCTCCTGCTACTAATGCACCCATATCAAGTGCAAATATTTTCTTATCCTTCAGTCCCTGCGGAACATCGCCTCTGACAATACGTTGTGCCAATCCCTCCACGACTGCCGTCTTACCGACACCCGGTTCTCCGATCAATACCGGATTGTTCTTGGTCTTTCTGGATAAGATACGTACAATATTACGAATCTCGTTATCTCTGCCGATTACTGGATCCAACTTCTGGTTTTTTGCTTTTTCCACCAGATCCTGTCCGTATTTTTCCAATGTATCATACGTAGCCTCCGGATTATCACTTGTAACTTTCTGGTTTCCTCTGACTGTTGATAATGCTTGTAAGAACCGCTCTCTGCTGATACCGTACTCTTTAAAAATTTCCTTTAACGCTTTATTCGGATGATTTAACAAGGAGAGAAAAAGATGCTCTACCGATACATATTCATCTCCCATCTGCTTTGCTTCATCCTCTGCTGAAATCAGAACCTTATTCAGATAGGAGCCTATATATACCTGTCCTCCCTGAACCTTCACTCTCCGTTCCAATGCTGACTTGATCGTATTCATGAAGTGCGCTTTGTTAATTTCCATTTTTTCTATTAATTTTAAGATCAGGCTGTCTTCTATTGTCAGAAGGCTATAGAGTAAATGTTCCTGCTCAATTTCCTGATTTCCGAATTCATATGCAAGCTTTTCACAATCGTTTACTGCCTGCAATGATTTTTGCGTAAATTTTGATATATTCATAACTTGCTCCTATCTGCGACGCTTTATGGCCGCGTACAAATCTCCTATTCATTTTGTGTCTCTTGTTTTATTTGTTCTATTATTAATATAACACCGTGAGAAAGTTTGTCAATATCCATATACGCAGTTTATAAAAAATTTATAAGGCATAATCGTAACATAAATAACACAATCTTTCCATCATACTCTTGTTTTCTATTGTATAAAATATTATAATAAAACTATCTTATTTACATACACAATTTATATTCATATTTACTATTTTTACACAATAAGGAGGTTGACTTATGGAAGGTTATAGAAAAATTGAATCAAAAAATTATCCGGATATCGTACTCAGGGTTATACCAGGACACTTTGTAACTGCTCATTCTCATATCAATTATTACATTGATATGTCTATGATGAAGGCACGACAAAATGAGGCTAATGCGGTAGCGGCTGCTTTATCTGACAGATACCTCGCCTCTACTATTATTGATACGATCGTATGCATGGATGGCTGTGAAGTCATTGGAGCCTACCTTGCCAATCATCTTACCACCGCAGGTGTTATTTCCATGAATGCCCACAAGACAATCTATATTACAACACCTGAGTTCAATACCAATGGTCAGCTCATTTTCCGTGAAAATATACAGCCTATGATTCGGGATAAGAATATTCTATTATTGCTTGCCTCTGCTACGACAGGCAAGACAGTCTCACAGGCCATTGACAGCATCCGGTATTATGGCGGTACCGTAACGGGTGTTTCTGCTATTTTCAGTGCTGCAAGCAAAGTATACGATTACCCGATCAATGCCTTATTTACCACTGCCGACCTTCCCGACTACCAGACCTATTCACATAACAACTGTGCACTTTGTAAATCAGCTCACCCTGTTGATGCGATTGCAAATGGATTCGGATATTCGCGCTTATAAAATAGTTCTGCTTTTGACGCCCTAATCCTATAAAACTAACAGCCAGGTTCCTAAGAATCTGGCTGTTAGTAAATGCTAGTACTTATAATATTTCCAATCATTGGCCATGTCGTTTATCCACTGCATTTGCCCTACGCCATATTGTTTTCTCTGATTCACATCATATAAAGAACCATTTCGATAGTCTATGCTCAGCACCATATCCTCCGTAACATTATAATACTTTGCGACCTGACTCAATCTATTATGATAATAGTAATACATACTGCTCTTAACGTCCCTTGGCATCTTTTTTCACAATGTAATTTACTATCGTCACTTTTAGCTTTATCCCTTTCCAACCTATAATAAAGAGCTGATACAATATTATTATCTAATGTATCAGCTCCAATGTAAAAATATTATATGCCTCAAAGCTGACAGCAGCATTGGCAGTTTTTCTTCTTCTGATAATTGGCTCTTTCTTTCTGGTGCACTATATATCGTATAGATATCCTTTTCTGTGCTGCTTATGTAATCATCCTTTGAATTCTTTATACTTTGTTTGTTCTTTTTATCTTTGCACAATATTTGTTTTATTAATTGTTTGTTTCATTGGTCTGCTATTTTCTATATGACAGCAATGTCTGCAATTCCCATATATCTACAAATCATATATAAAATCAACAGATGAACAGGATAAAAGAAGTAAAAAAAGTATTTCATATTCCATCCTTTTCTTCCATTATAGAAATGAACCGGCAATATTACAATAAATGAAACAAACTCGATAAATGACATCACTGTCAGTATCGTGCATCCGGCAAGCAATTCCCACACCCTGTTCTTTCTTAGCAGATACATCACTGCAATCGTCAGTACACCATAAGCACCATAATCACTCTTTATCAAAAATGCTGTTCCCATACCTGCTGCAAGAATCAGTCCATGCAGGATAACCATGACGATACGATGCATTTCCTCTCTCTTGCCCACCAGCTGAAAACCTGTCAGAACCAGTAATCCAACGGCTAGCGTCAGAAACACATTCTGATATCCAAAGTCACATACCTTTCCCATAAAAGCCAGATCGAACGGAATCTCTGACACAACTGCAAACAACAGCATTCTTCCAATATATTTCTTCAGATTATGCGTATGCAGGAATCCTTCAATAAGCAGAAAACAAAAGATAGGGAAACTGATCCTGCCAATCATGCGCATGATTGAATCAAGCGTATAGAGAACGATATGATCCTGCATGAATTGCCTTGCAGTTTCTACACTTGTATTTGCTTCCCAAAGTCCCTTGGAAATCAATACCCTGTCAAGAACTGCTGCCGCAACATGATCAATCAGCATCGTGATAATTGCTATCATTTTAATCGTACTTCCACTAATCCCTTTTTTCCCATTTATTGGTTCCATAGACTCCACTTCTCCTTATTTTACAATCTTATAATACGTCTTTGCCGTCAGCAGATAACTTCCCGTATACAAAAGTGTGAATCCAAGCATTACTGCCCCCGCGCACCTGATCATAAGAAGCACATTAAATATATTCAATGCACTTAATAAATAGAATACCATATGAAGTCCGACCGCGCTATGAATAATTGCGCCTATTAATGGTATAAAAAAGACAAATAATATCTGTCTTTGTATCGTTCCCTTCACATCTTCATCACTCATACCAACTTTCTGCATAATATCAAAATTCTGCTTATCTTCCAGTCCTTCCGTAATCTGTTTATAATACATGACAAGTACCAGAAAAATCGTAAAGATAATGCCGAAAAAGATGCCAAGGAATACCAGTCCGCCATTCATGGCTCTTGTACTTTTACTCCAGTCTACAATATCATCTTCGGATAAATATCCCGGGATACCCTTGCATACTTCCATGTCCTGCATGAAAGCCTCTTTACTTTCTTCACTTCCCTGCAATTGATACCGTACTGTCTTTGTGGTTACTGCACCACCTGCACCATAGACCTTATCTACCAGTTGCTGTACTGCTTTTTTATCTTTCATTATAATAAAATAATATCGTTTACTATAGCTTCTGGGTTCTTTCATTGCGATTCCTATAGCATTTACTTCCTTTACGATCTGATAGCTATGATTCTCTATTGACACCTCATTACTCCCAAAGTCCTGATTGGTAGAAAACATAAGGACTTCATCTTCTGCAAGCTGTTCCGGAACTCCTGCTTCCGGCGATACCAGGTATTTGTAGTCCGCTAATGTGATAAGATATACATCATGCTGTATGTCCGAATAGCGTCCGGTCTTATTCAGGGTCAGTTTCTTTTTATTTTCATTCATATTCAGATTATAATAATCCAGCTCTTTCATATCTTCTATTTTCAATTGATGTCTCTGTGCCAGCTCCCCGGAGATTTGCTTGAACTGTTCCGTATCAGCACTTCCATCCCCTGTAAATTTATAGGACACATCATACGGACACGCGAAACGTATCGCTCCGCTCTGCCCGAAAATAAGAATTCCTGTACACATAAGTGTAATAATAA
>JAEWWQ010000354.1 GCA_023458855.1 Bacillota bacterium | reverse complement strand
ATTATTACAATACTGGCAGTTACTGCAGGAACGATGATAACCAGGTTTACTCCATTCCTATTATTTCCGGAGACAAAAGAGCCGCCGGAAATAATAGGGTATCTTGGGAAAGTATTACCGCCGGCCATGATGGGACTTTTAGTTGTCTATTGCTTAAAGGGAGTATCGATCACCGACGCACCTCACGGAATTCCCGAACTGATTGCAATTGCCAGTATCATTGTATTACATAAATGGAAACAGAATGTATTATTGAGTATCGGCGGGGGGACCGCTATTTATATGCTGCTTGTTCAAATGGTTTTCCATTGATGATTACCATTCGGAGAGATAAATCTTTATTCAGTAAGACAATATTGGCTTTTTTTCCAGACGTGATGCTGCCATATTGATCAAATATGCCGATTTCTTTTGCAGGATTGACAGCAGCGCATTTGATGGCGCTTTCCAGAGGAACATGCATTTCCTTTACAAGAATGCGTACACAATCCATAAGATTAGTGGCTGAGCCGGCAATCGTTCCATCATGAAGTGTTGCAAGGTTGCCCGTTACGGTAACGGCCTGTCCGCCGAGAGAATATTCTCCATTTTCCAGTCCAGTGGCCATCATGCTATCACTGATCAGGATAATACGGTCATCGGTAAACATCTTAAATGTATTACGGACAACACAAGGATGAATATGAATTCCGTCACATATGAGCTCTACATGTACATTATCATTATCACATGCAGCTCCTATAACACCTGGAGAACGGTGTGTGTAAGGACTCATGGCATTGTAGAGGTGTGTTACATGGGTAGCACCGGCATCTATGGCAGCTTTTGCCTGTTCATAATCGGCATTTGTATGTGCAATGGACAGAACGACTTCATCCTTCAATTCCCTGATACATGCAATTGCCTCAGGTTCTTCGACAGCAAGATCCAATAATTTGCATAGATTGTTGGAGGCAGCCTGAATCCGTCGGAACATGGCAGCATCCGGGGTATGAATATAGGATTCA
Organism: Bacillota bacterium; assembly: GCA_023458855.1. Lineage (GTDB taxonomy): Bacteria > Bacillota > Clostridia > Lachnospirales > Lachnospiraceae > SZUA-378. The sequence continues at coordinate 4,214 of JAEWWQ010000354.1, read as the reverse complement.
TTTTGTGCGCCTTTCTTTGAACGTGAAATAAAAGGTCCTTCCATATTGATGCCGCACAGGATTGCACCGGATTCGTTCTGATACGCAGCAGCTGTCTGTCCTATTCTGATCAAGGCTTCTTCTGGAAATGTCATTGTTGCAGGGCATATCTGTGTGACTCCCTGTGAAGCCTCATATTCTGCAATTGCCCGGAAAGCCTCACTGGTACCATCACAGAAATCGTAACCGGCGCAGCCGTGAAAATGAAGGTCAGTCAGTCCAGGAATGGCATAGCACCCGGAAAAATCCAGCACTTCATCGTGTGTGACATAAGTGTCATTATTAATAATATAACCATTTAAGATAGAAATATCTTTTTTCTCAAACTGATTCTCTTCATTAAAAACAAAAGCATTTTTTAATATCATAAAATTCTCCTATCTGTGTCAAAAACACGTCTGAAAAGTTCTTCCTAAATCGTAATCATGGAAAAAGCATCCGCATCTCCAACGACAGTGACATCATTATGAAGCTGCAGGATGGAAGCTGGCACCTTAGGAGTAACAGGTCCGAAGAAAGCTTCTTTTACAATAGCAGCCTTATCCTTACCACTTACAATAACAAGGATTTTTTTTGCCTGCATAATTGTTTTGATGCCCATGGTGAGTGCCTGGCGCGGAACTTCAGCAGGGTTATCGAATAATCTGGCATTTGCCTGAATCGTTGTCTCGGACAGATCAACACAATGTGTCTCTTTTTCAAAAGCTTCTTCAGGTTCATTGAAGCCAATATGCCCATTGTGTCCGAGTCCCAACAACTGTAGATCAACCCCGCCCATATCACGCAGTACTTGATTATAGCGCGCACACTCTCTGGCAATATCTGCCGTTAACCCATTCGGAATATTCGTATTTTCCAAATTAATATTCACATGCCTGAAGAGATTTTCTTTCATGAAGTAGTAATAACTTTGTGAATTATCTGGTGACAGACCGATGTATTCATCAAGATTGACAGTGCGGATCTTAGAAAAATCAAGATCACCCTTTTCGTACCAGGCCACTAATTGCTGATAAGTTCCAATTGGAGAGGAACCGGTAGCCAGACCAAGAACACTGTTAGGTTTGATGATGATTTGCGCAGAAATAATATTGGCAGCTTTTCTGCTCATACTCTTATAGTCGGGTGTTTTGTAAAAATGCATATAATATTCCTTCTTTCATTAAAAGATATTTTCTGTTACGTATCATTGGAACTTATTATACATACAATTGAATCAAAAATTCTACTAAATTAAAGAACCTGAAAGTAGAATCATAAGAAATTTGTAAAAAGTAATAAAAATAGATTCGAATATAAAAGCAGGAATGTAGATAAATTACAAAACAAATGAAAGGACTTTCAAAATGGAATAAAATATTGAAAATAACAAACAAAGAAGATATAGTGAGAATATGACTAAGCAATAAAGGGATTGCGTGGAAGGACAGAAAAATGAAGGAATATATCGGACAAATTGAAGGCAAGTTAATTGTATCTTGTCAGGCATTGGAAAATGAACCGCTGCATTCTTCTTATATAATGGGAAGAATGGCAAAGGCTGCAAAGGAAGGTGGAGCTTCCGGAATCAGAGCAAATACAGTAGAGGATATCAAAGAAATCCGTAAGAATGTACAGCTTCCTATTATAGGAATCATAAAAAGAGATTATCCGGACAGCAAGGTTTATATTACACCGACTATGAGAGAAGTAGAGGAACTGGAACAGATAAAGCCAGAAATCATAGCAGTGGATGCGACCATCCAGGTGAGGCCTGATCGGATTTCACTGGACAGTTTCTATCATGAAATCAGGAAACGATATCCAGAACAGCTGCTAATGGCAGACTGTTCCACAATAGAAGAAGCAGTTCATGCGGATGAGCTTGGATTTGATTTTATAGGAACAACATTGGTGGGATATACCGATTATAGTAAAAATATGAAGATAGAAGAAAATGATTTTGAGATTATAAGAGCAATTCTGGCGAAAGTAAAAGGAAAAGTAATTGCTGAAGGGAACATTGATACCCCGGATAAAGTAAGAAAAGTGATTTCTTTGGGTTGCTTTAGTGTGGTGGTCGGAGGAGCAATTACAAGGCCACAGCTGATTACCAGAAAGTTCAGCCGGGTATTGGAATGATGAAGAAAGGGGGAGTAAATCAAGGTGAAAAAGTATATTGCGATTGATATTGGCGGCACGATGGTAAAGTACGGAATTATAAATGAAAATCATGTAGTGGAAGAGTTTCATGAATGTGCCACAGAAGCAGACAAAGGTGGGTTACATCTGATAGAAAAAGTCAAAGCAATCGTGCAGGAAGAACAAAGCCGGCAGATGCTATATGGAATCTGTATTTCTACAGCAGGAATCGTAGATGTGGCACAAGGCATTATTTTATATGCGAATGACAGCATTCCTGATTATACAGGTAGGAAGGTAAAAGAAATATTAGAATATGAATGTGGAATTCCGTGTGAAGTTGAAAATGATGTGAATTGCGCAGGATTATCAGAGCAGTGTGTCGGTGCAGCAAAGGGAAGCAGGGTAACCGTATGCCTGACAGTGGGAACTGGCATTGGTGGGTGCATATTAATAGAGGATAAGGTATTCGGAGGATTTTCCAATAGTGCTGGTGAAGTAGGATACATGAGAATCGGTGATGAGGACTTTCAAAGTAAGGCATCCAGCAGAGCAATGGTAAATCAGGTCAATAACAGAAAAGGTTATCTTGGTAAGGAACGATTAGATGGCAGACAAATCTTTGAACTGGCAAAATCGGGTGATCAGATATGTAAAGATGCGATTGCTGCGATGTGCGATACACTAGGGTATGGAATCGCCAATATCTGCTGTGTGGTAAACCCGGAAGTGGTAGTCTTAGGCGGTGGAATCATGAAGCAACAGGAATATCTGCAGCCATTGTTACAGGCGGGCTTAGAAAAATATCTGGTGGAACCGATCAGAGAACATGTAAGGCTTGTGTTTGCAGAAAACGGTAATAAAGCAGGAATGATAGGTGCCTATTTCAACTTTCAAAAAAGGCAAGGGGAAATCTAAGATGAAAGAATATGAAAAAAGTGTAATTCCTATGATTGAATCCAATTATGAGAATCTTACCACGGTGGAAAAAACAATTGCAGATTTTTTTATTAATAATAAGGAATTTAAAAATCTGGAAGCCAAAAGTATCGCAGATTACTTGTATATATCGGAAGCGTCAATTTCCCGGTTCGCAAAAAAAATTGGTTTTACAGGTTACCGTGAGTTCCTCTATCATTATCAGGCAACTTTTCAGGAAGAGAAAATAAAAGTAGAAGAGGGAACCAAGGATGTACTCAATACGTATCAGGAACTGTTAAATAAGAGTTATAACCTGATACAGGAAGACCAGATGGACCGGATTACAAAGCTGATTTCAGATAAAAAGAGGATCTATATATATGGAGTCGGTAGTTCGGGATTAGTTGCGAAGGAATTTAAAACACGTTTTATGAGAATCGGACTGGATGTAGAAGCGGTAACAGATTTTCATTTGTTATTGATGAATGCGGTTCGATTAAATAAGGATAGTTTAGTTATCGGAGTCAGCATCAGCGGTGCGACGAAGGAAATCATAGATGCGCTTTATATGGCGAAAGGAAAAGGAGCAACGACCATATTCATAACTTCAAGGAAGGATAACAGATTTTTGGTAGATTTCAATGAAGTGGTGTTGACCGCGGTAAGACAGAATCTGGAGTATGGAAATGTGATTTCACCACAGTTTCCTGCATTGATTATTATCGATATTATCTATGCAAATTACCTGAAAGAGGACAGGCGGAGCAAAGAAGCAATCTATGATGCAACAATAGAGCCGATTATTGGAAGGTATGTGTAGGGTGAAAGACGGTTTTAGTATCTGTAAATAGATATAAAATAAATAAGAGAAAGAAGGAAGAGGAAATGGGAAGTTTTTTAAATGTTCAGGTTATCTTGATATTGCTGGTCTTTGTTGCGGGAATCGTTTTGATGATGACGAAAAAATTACCAGCAATTCTGGCGTTGCCATTATTGGGAATTATCATTGCGGCAATCGCAGGAGTGCCTTTTATGACACCTGAAAAAGAAGAAGGTCAGACAATTATGGCATTCGTCATTGCCAGTGGTGCTTCAAAACTGGCAGGAACAATTATTGCGACTATATTTGGAGC
>JAEWWQ010000353.1 GCA_023458855.1 Bacillota bacterium | reverse complement strand
GTTTTCATCCAGTGCGATAAACTGTGTTGTCCATAATTGATTCTGTCCGACATCTGTTACGATAATGGATTTATGAAATACCTGATTGATATATTCAATAATGTGTTGGGGGTTCATTTCTTCACTTCGTATAAAGATCGGGTAATTTATTTTCCACTCATGAATCTGCTGTATCCAGCCTTTAATCTCCAGCCTGGAAATCTTTTTTAATAATGCCAAAATAGCTTTTTGGGCATCCTCTATAATAGCAATATCTGCCTGAATATTTCTGGAAATGGAGGCCGATGCAATATCCACATGAATAATTTTTGCATGCCTGGCAAATTCGCTGATTTTACCTGTGATCCTATCATTGAAACGCACACCGATTGCAAATAAGACATCACATTCCTGAATCGCGTTGTTGGAAGCGTAATTCCCATGAATTCCTATGTTTCCTACATATAGCGGATGCTCTGTGGGTATTGCACCTTTTCCCATAATCGTTGTAATGACCGGAACCCCTGTACGTTCCGCAAGTTCCTTCATTTCGCCTCCGGCTTGTGCAATCCTGACACCTCCTCCCACAAGAAAAAGAGGTTTTCTGGCTTCTTGTAATACGCGGACGGCCTCTTCCAACCGTTCCTCCACCTGTTCCTCATTACAATTTATTCTGCATTCATCGCCCGGCAGCACGGCCTCTTTCGGATATTCATCACTTCCAATCGCACGTTGTACATCCTTTGGTAAGTCAATTACTACTACGCCCGGCTTTCCTGTTTTAGCAATATCGAATGCCTTTTTTATGATGCTTCCAAGATTTTTTCGGTCACGGACCGTTATCGCATATTTACAGATACTGCTCGTGATACTTACAATATCTACTTCCTGAAATGCATCTTTGCCAATCAGATCAGTTGCCACCTGACCTGTAAAACAGACCAAAGGAACACTATCATAATTTGCAGTTGCAATTCCCGTAACCAGATTTGTGGCTCCCGGTCCACTGGTTACCAGGCATACGCCAACGTTACCTGTAGATCTCGCATACCCGTCCGCTGCGTGTATTAATCCCTGTTCATGTCTTGGCAAGATAACCTCTATCTCGTTCTGTCCGTATAATGCATCAAAGAGATCTATTACCTGACCCCCAGGATAAGCAAAAAGATGCTTGATTCCTTCTTCCTGTAATGCCTTTACAAATAGTTCTGCACCCGTTATTTTCATATTTTTCCTATTCTCACCCTTCTATTATTCTATTTTATGCATGCGTGTACTTACTTGCATTTGAGAGAAATAAAAAAGAACGCCGTATCGTCCTTTTTTATTTCTCTTTTCTCACAGTTTTAAGATTCCTTGTGCAAAAAGCATAACGCTTTTTTTTACGAAATCCTGTCTTTCTATTGTTGTTAAGGTATCCTGAAAAGATGCTTTTAAAAAAGTAAATCCAAAAGCTGTTGAAAAAATTGTCATTGCAAGGCTCTCAAAGTCTGCTTTTTTGATTTTACCCTTTTCATGCATTTGTTCAAAATAACTTGTTAAGGTGCCTAAAAAGGCCTCCGGAATCTTTCTGATAAAAGGTGCTGCTTCTTCATAAATCTGAGGTGCCCTCAGGCCAATGGAAAGTTTTACAAAATCCGGTGTAATACGCTGCATATAATTATTCATGAACATCTCTAAATCCGGTTCTAGTTCCCACACCACATCTGTAAAAATGTCAGGGGTCACATTTCCACGCCACTGCTCCTGCTGTATGCCGGCAACTACAATTTCCTGCTTACTTTTAAATTTGCGAAATATAGTGCATTCGTTTACATTTGCCATATTGGCTATATCCTTGGTGGTAGTTGTCACATATCCCTTATCCCTGATCAATGCCATTGTCGCATCTATGATACGCTGCTTTGTTTCGTCCAATCTAATATCCTCCATGCAAGTAATCACTTGCTTTTGGCTATTATATACTGACTTACAGGCATTGTCAATTGCTTTTCTGCAGTTTCAATAATAACACTCTTAACTCTGCTTTTTATACTCAATATATATGTAAGGCATTTCCATCTATCAGGCCTGCTTGTGTGTCATGTTCTTTTGCATATACAGATGCTCTTCCTGCAGCTTCTCCAATATCAATGACTGTCGGTTGTATTCGGATGCTCGCCTGCATCAAAAAAGTTGTAGAAATACATCTTCCGGCAGCAATCAGGTTATTCACCTCGTTACTTATCAATGCACGATAAGGAATCTCATAATATTCGCCTTTTTGATACTTATCCTTATGTACCAGTCCCTTACTTGCCGAATGGACATCAATATACCAGTCTCCCTTTGCAATTGCATCCTCAAATCGTGCCCGATTACCATAATCATCTTCTGATAGAATATACTTTCCCATTAGGCGGTAAGATTCTCTGATGCCCAGCATGTTTGCTACATGTGCAAGATGTGCATGTTCGAATCCCGGCATATAAGAGCTTAGGAATGCCACCAGGCGCTGTATCATTTTTCTTCCTTCTGTCATCGCTTCCGAACGGGAAAACATATCTGTATTTTTTCGAAGTGTTCCAATATGCGGACAGTTAAAACTCATGCACCCTTCCTTTCCTGGAATAGAAAAACATTGGTAATATCTCAGATCTGCTTCCTGCAGGATGCCTTCCTCTACGGCTTTTTGGAAAAGTGGTTCCAGTTTAAAATTTTTTCCCTTTACCATTGCCGATTCAAAAAAATACCCATCTGTTAAAGGTGAGAATTCATCGTGCAGGGATAAACAATACTGCCTGTATTTTTCCACATCAATCCCTGCTATTTCAAACCGGAGTGAACTCATCTGGTTATTTCCATCTTCATCTCCATGAGAAACCGGAACACCTGCACTTCTTATAAGAAAAGCATCTCCACTGGCATCAATAAATGTTCTGCCTTTGATTGCCACAATTCCCTCTACTGTCATAACTAAAATAGCACTGATTTCATTATTTTCCTTTATGCAATCGATAAAAGTGGCATCGTACAATACCTTACCGCCATAAGACAAATATAGTTCTTCCAATACCACCGACATGCTTTCTGCACTAAACCAGACATATTCCCCTATCCGATCCCTCGTATCATTTGCTTTCTCCTGCAATCGTTTCTCAATTTCATAAAAATTATCTAAATGCGTTACATAAGAGGGCATCATCGGACATACGAGTGCATTTGTCTGACTCCCTCCCAGCATACCGTATTTTTCAACTATCAGCGTACGATTCCCACCTTTTGCAGCGCTAATACCCGCTGACGTGCCTGCCGTTCCTCCACCAACGATTACTGTGTCATATCCATCAATAACTTTTATTTCTTTATTTTCATATCTTATATTACTCATTTTTTCTCCCTTATTCCTGAAGTGCTTTTCTGGCATTCTTAAAAATCTGAAACACTTCATTTTCCCGATAAATTCCTTTTTTGATCAGATACATATAATCCATTGATTTCGGATGCAGCGGTGCTCTGGTTATTACCTGCGCAAATCTGTGTGCTGCTATCTCGCTGGTTCTATGGACAGCTGCTCTTCTGTTTATTACATACAGTATTCTGTAATTCACTTCTGGAAGCATCTCATAGGTT
>JAEWWQ010000352.1 GCA_023458855.1 Bacillota bacterium | reverse complement strand
GTAAAAGAACTTCTGGAAAAAGAGTATACGGGATATTATGTAATTGAAAAATTTCAATTAGTCTTAATGCTATTCATTCAGAGTGCTGTAAAAGAGACAGAAAGTGAACTCTTAAAAAAACAGTTTGCTGATTTATTGAGCAGGATATTTGCTACGATCAGTACTTACACGCAGGGAGAATACCAGCGGACAATAAAACGATGCAAAAAAGAAGCGTGGTATGCAACTTATATAACGAGAGATACAATGGTATATTCTGCGGATGAGAAGGAAGCACTATATCAGATTGTTGAAAAGATGCGCCTATTACGATTTCGAAGTGCCTATATTTATTTATTCAAAGAACCAATTAAGAATTATGACAACAGGTACTGGGTATGTCCGGAGAAGATGTATCTGGCTGCAAAGGAAGATAAAAATGGTGCAGAGGCATATGAAGTCGCAGAAAGACCATATATTACACTGGCGGACGGAATAGAAGACGCCATAAGCCAGGAGGAACGATTTGTTGCCATGCATTTTAGTCTGTTCTCTAATGAGACGCAATATGGATTGTTAGTTTGTGAGGCAGATCTTCAAGAAGCCTCCTATGCGTATTCAATTAGTCTGCAGATAGGTACATCACTCAAATTTTTGGAAATGATGAATGAGCAGATGCAGATGCAGAAGAGACTGCAGGATAGTGTGGAAATAATAAGCAAGAAAAATGAATTATTAAATCATATTTCAATTTCTGACGAATTAACGGGTCTGTTGAACAGACGAGGCGTGTTCGAAGCAATGCTGAATAAGTTATTGGATAATCCGGGAAGACTGGTTGCTGTTGTATTTGTTGATATGGACAATTTAAAGCAGGTCAATGACACATTTGGGCATAATGAAGGTGATTATGCATTAAAGTGTATTGCAGATATATTGAAGAAAAGTTTTCGAGAGCAGGATCCAATTGGAAGAATCGGAGGAGATGAATTTATTGCATATGCGGTCATTGATGAACCTAATTTAGTTCATTCCATTCGAAGGAATATAGAGCAGCTTAGTGAAGAACTGAATGCCGACTGCGATAAGCCCTATTATATTGAAATGTCAGTAGGGGTTAAGGAAGTGATATCCCATCAGAGAATGGACTTGAAAGATATTTTGAAGGAAGCAGACAATGTATTATATGCGGACAAGAAAAATAAGAGAAAATCCTGCATAAAAGAATTAAATAACATGTGATTTTATAAAAGCGAAAGAGAAAAGGTATCCCAAACATATTTGGGTACCTTTTCTCTTTTTCCATAATTAGTATTAAATAGAGTTTTTAGTTTGTTTTTTTGTTTTATTTTATTTTTTGTTCTTACTATCCCAATATTCACATTCGATGCCGATGACTTCGGATGTGAAAAGTGTACCATCCTCCTTTTTAAAATGTGCGGTTGCTTTCATGACATAATTAGTACCAATATATAACAATGGAATATTTGCAAACACGATCAGGATATTTCCCAAATCAGAGATTGCCCATAAGTTACCAAGATCAAGGCCGGCGAGACTGCAGAGAATACCAAAGGTAGTAATGAAAACGCCGGTAATACGAATTATTTGAATAAAACTTTTCTTTTTACTAATGCGGTTGGCTGCTATTTCAGAGAAGCTGATCATCCCAATCAGGCAGGTAAAAGCAAACAGGCAGAAACAAAAAGTTAAAAGAAAAGCGATGATATTGTTAAATAGCATGCCGGGGGTAAGGGTCTTGGCAGAGAAAAGAAATCGGGGAAGTCTGTCAAGTGCGAACCACGCTTCGCTATCGGAACCGGTCCATACGTGAGCCATTACGATGATGAATCCTGTCAGAGTACAAATAACCATAGTATCTAAAAATACACCAATACATTGTACGCAGCCTTGTTCGCATGGATGCTCGGTATTTGCAGCACCAGCAGCCATTGTAATAGTACCCTGACCAGCTTCATTGGACATTAATCCACGCTTTACTCCCTGCACGAGGACTGTACCAAATGCACCGCCAAAGATAGCCTGAGGAGTAAATGCACCACCAAATACAGCAGCGAAAAAATAGGGAACGGACCTGAAATTAATAAGAATCAGAATAAGTACAGTAACAACATAAATAACTGCCATGACCGGGACTGCTTTATCTGTTACTTTTGTTACCTTGCGGATACCGCCAAATGCGATATATGCAGTAATTATGATAAGGATAGCTGCAACAATATAGTAGAAGGAAGATGTAGGCGTAAGAGTGGTGCCGGTTATAATAGAAGCCATCTGCCCGATAGAGGATACAACATTGAAACCTTGAGCCGGCAGGCAGCACATCGCATATAGGATAAACATAATGGACAGAAGGATACCGGCAATTGCTCTGTTACCAAGGAGTCGTTTTCCGTAGAAGGGAAGACCGCCCACAAATTCCTCCTCTTTTTTTTCCTTAAAAATTTGTGCGAGTACGGCTTCTGAATAAGCAGTGGACATGCCGAAAAATGCTGATGCCCACATCCATAATAGTGCCCCGGGTCCACCGACTGAAATAGCACCTGTAACCCCCAGAATATTTCCGGGACCAACGCGCATGGCTGAGCTTAGAAAAAAGGCAGCAAGTGAAGAAATGCCGGTCTCATCACTTTTTTTCTTTGCCAGAAGCTGAATTCCTTTTTTGAAATGTGTAACCTGAATAAAGCCGGTTTTGATACTAAAGAAAATACCGGATCCGACCAGCAGGATGACTGCCAGTGAAAAGTTCCCCAGAACAGGGATATTTGCATACCATGATAAATTAGTCGGAAAATCCCAGAAGAAATCGGATATGGGTATTACAAATTTAAAAACATTATTGATTGCCGTAAACAGCTGTTCCATGTAAATGCCTCGCTTTCTGAAAATTTCTAAAAATGGTTTTCTTTAAAATATATGTATAGCTTACATCACACAATATGCAAAAGATATCATTATAATGCTTTTAATATTGCAAAAAATGCTATATACTGTTCCAGATAGGTTTTTGTTCCGGAAATAGAATTTAATAAGGACGGATTGTGGCTAATATGGTTGAGAACTATGAAAAAAAGGGCTATCTGGAAAGTGACTTCAGAATGTTTTATCTTTCTGACACAGAACCGATGGAGTATGAAAATCATTATCATGAGTTTGATAAGATTATTATTTTTTTAAAAGGGAAAGTAACCTACGTTGTTGAAGGGAAAGCATATGAACTGTTGCCCTATGATATTGTATTTGTAGGACATCACGATATTCATAAATTGCGGATTGAGAGTGGTATTGTATACGAGAGAATTATTATTTACATCGCTCCGGAATTTTTAGCAAAGTACCAGAGTGACTCATATCATTTAAATGATTGTTTTTCAATTGCGAGAAGAGAGCATTCCAATGTACTGCGTATTTCCAACCTTTCCAAAAGTAAGGTCTATCAGACTGTTATGAGCATAAAACAGAATTTGGATCCAACGATCATACATGAAAAATATGCCCGTAATTTCTATCTGCAACTGTTGTTTCTGGAATTTATGGTACATCTGAACAGAGCCTGTGTTGGGGAGAAAGTGCTTTATCTCAATACCAGCATATGTAATCAGAAAATAATAGATATTCTGGAGTTCATCAATGCAAATCTAATAGAAGAGATCAGCATTGACAGTCTTGCAAATAAGTTCTATATAAGCAAGTATCATATGATGCGTTTATTTAAAGAAGAAACCGGCTATTCAATTGGTAATTACATCAGCAATAAACGTCTGCTTCATGCAAAGGAATTAATCCTTGGCGGAATGCCGATCACCCAGGCCTGTTTTTTATCCGGATTTAAAGAGCATTCAACTTTTTCAAGAGCATTCAAGAATTTATTTGGAGAATCACCAAGACAAATGAAGAAAAATATTAATAAAAATTAATCTTCTCTTTATTGATAAGCATTATAGAAGATATTATAATAGAGAAATGAGCATGGGTATCAGATATGCCCGCGTGATAAGGGGGAATGAGTAAATGAGAAAAGCATTTGTACTGACAGCAGTTATGGGAATTCTGCTCAGTACTGCGTTACAGGCATTTGCGGCAGAAAATGTTGTTCGGAATCAGCAATTTACAACTTGCCAGGAAATGATGGAAAAGATGCAGAGCAAGGATAAAGATGCATGGCTGCCGGTTTATCTTACCAAGGTAGAAGGATATTATTGGAACTTTGGACATGCAGGGG
>JAEWWQ010000351.1 GCA_023458855.1 Bacillota bacterium | reverse complement strand
CCCTAAGAGCTAACTCACTCATCAATCCAGATTACTTTTTCCTTGCCGCGACTGAGTCCTGCAATTCCCGTTCTGGCTAATTCCAAAATATTATGTCCATCAAGCAGATTAATAAATGCATCTATCTTTGCCTGATTACCTGTTAACTCAATAATTAATGAGTCCGGTGCAACATCGATAATCTTGGCCCTGAAAATATCTGTGACGGCAACAATCGACTGACGCTGCTGTGCCGTTGCTTCTACTTTAATCAGACACAATTCCCGATATACACTTTCATCCGGTTTTAATTCCCTGATATCCCGAATGTCAACAAGCTTTGCCACCTGCTTTTCTATCTGATCCAGTATATCGTTATCACCTGATGCCACAATTGTAATCCTGGTAAACCTCGGATCGGCTGTGACGCCTGCTGTGATACTCTCAATGTTATATCCTCTTCGACTGAACAAACCGGAAATGCGACTCAATACACCCGAAGTATTATCTACTAATAATTGAAAAACTTTCTTCTGCACTTGATTTTACTCCCATCTGCATGTTTGCTTTGTATTTTAACAACAATTATCGTATTTGTCAAGAAATCGCTCTTTAAAACCTTATATTTTTATGCATTATTACCAATAGTTATATAGGGTATATCCTCTAGTTATCATTCTCTGCACATTTTTGAAGTGCCAATGTTCCTGTTCTTGCCACTTCAACAATACTAATTGATTGAAGCATATTAATAAATAACGTTATTTTTTCAGGAACATCACAAATCTGAAGTATCATCAGGTTTTTTGACATATCTGCAATATCTGCTTTCATAACATCACAGATTTCTAAGATATCACGCCTGTTTCCTTTATTATATTTAACCTTGATCAGCATTAGCTCCCGGCTGATACTTTGTGTATCATCAAAAGTCTTTACCTTAATAACATCAAGCTTTTTATTAAGCTGTTTCTCAATCTGTTCTATCGTGCGCTGATCCCCGCTTGATACAATCGTCATACAGGATACTTTAGGATCATCCGTTTCACCGACAGCAAGACTATCAATATTATAACACCTTCTGGAGAAAAGACCTGCTACTTTACATAAAACACCCGATCTATTTTCCACCAGAACCGAATATATTCTTTTCATCATATTAAATCTCCATTTCTTCCATACTTCCCGACAGCCGCTACAGGTACCACAAATAATCAGGGAGAAGAAGACGCCTGCGGCTTCTTCCTGGGTGAGGCTTAGTAATTCTTAGATGTGGTTCTTTCACATCTTAGAATTTCTCCTCACACTTCACACTTTTGTAGTATCCATTGGATCTATCATACATTCCATCAAAGCTGTTGTGTCGTCTCTTAAGAAGTCTTCAATCTTCTGCTCAATATTTTCCATGTTATAGATACGCATGAACGGCATCTCGTAAGCCTCCGCTAATTTTTCAAGATTCGGATTTCCTGTCAGATCAACGACATTATAGTGCGCCTGATATTTATTATATTGATATTCCCGTACCAGTCCGAGATAATTATTGTTAAATACAATAATCTTAACCGGGATTTTAGCCTGACGAATCGTAGCAAATTCCATCATTGACATCTGAAAGGAACCGTCGCCGCATACTGCTATGACCTGTTTACTCATATCGCCTTTTTTGGCACCCATAGCTGCCGGAATAGAATATCCCATTGTTCCCATACCTCCGGAAGTTAAGAATCTTCCTTCCTTTACAATATGATAAGCACAGGACCACATCTGATTTTGGCCTACATCTGCTACATATACCCCGTCTTTTTGCATCTTGTTCGAAAGGGTACGGATAAATGCTGCCGGATCTACATAATCAGGATTTGGCTGTCTTTTTGAGACCGTTTTTATTTTATATTGATTCAGTGTCTGAATCCATTCTTTGTGTTCAGGGTGGCATTCCTGTTTCATAAAATCATGAAAAATATGTTTGGCATCACCTACCAGCGGAATCGTCGGTCCGACATTTTTCCCTATTTCGGCCGGATCTACATCAATGTGTACCATTACTTTATTCTCTACGATCAAGTCCGGCTGGCTGACAGCGCGGTCCGCCACTCTGGCTCCCACCATAATAATTAAATCAGACTCATTCATGGCACGATTGGCATATCCTTTTCCATTATTTCCGACCATACCATAATACAATGGGTGTTCTGTCGGCATAACGCCGATTCCCATTAATGTGGATACTACCGGAATCTCATATGCCATGGCAAAATTTCTAAGTTCGGTTACTGCATCACTTAAAAATACACCACCGCCCACACACATAATCGGTCGTCTTGATTTTTCAAGCTCTTTAATGACATTTTTAATCTGCACAGCATGACCATTTACAGTTGGCTTATAGGTTCTTAAATTTACCTCTTCCGGATATTTATACTCCTTTATTTCTGCATTTTGAATATCCATTGGAACATCAATCAATACCGGACCTTTTCTGCCACTATTTGCAATATAAAAGGCTTCCTTAAAGACCCTGGGAATATCTTCGACTTTTTTAATTAAATAGCTGAATTTTACAAAAGATTCAACCGCTCCTGTAATATCCGCCTCCTGAAAAACATCACTGCCAAGTAAAGAGCTATCTACCTGACCGGAAATACATACCAAAGGAATGCTGTCTGCAAATGCGGTTGCAATCCCGGTAATCAAATTGGTCGCACCTGGACCGGAAGTAACGGCACAGACGCCGACTTTACCTGTTACTCTTGCGAAACCGCTTGCAGCATGTGCCGCATTCTGCTCCGTACGCACCAGAATACTCTCGATATCCGTATTCAGTATACTATTAAAAAAAGGACATATCGCTACTCCCGGATATCCAAAAATAGCTGATACGCCTTCATTTTCTAAACATTTTACCATTGCATCTGCGCCGTTCATCCTATTCACCTAACCCCTTTGCAAGTATTTGATCATTTATGTACCATAGGGAACCCTTATCAGCCCTATCTTCTATTTACGAAGCTAAAAAAGCTTCCAGTAACGCTTATTATCACATCATCCTAAAGTTATGTCAATAGCCTGAATCTGACTATGTATTAAAAAAAATACAAGATAGAGGAGTTTACTCCTCTATCTGTAATATCCTTTTTGTTAATTTTACTGCGTCTGCAGCATCCTTCGAATAGCCATCCGCTCCAATCTCATCCGCATAACTTTGTGTAATAACTGCACCGCCAATAATAATTTTTGCGTCAATCCCTTTTTCCTTTGCATACGTTACAACATGCTTCATTTCCTTCATTGTGGTCGTCATAAGCGCTGATAATGCTATAATTTTGGCATTATTTTCTATTGCTGCCGAAATAATGGTTTCTTTCGTCACATCTTTTCCAAGATCAATCACTCTGAATCCATGATTTTTCAACATCAGTGCCACAAGATTCTTTCCGATGTCATGAATATCCCCCTCTACCGTCGCAATCACAATTGTAGGCATTTCTTTTCCTCCATGTGACTCTGATAATAAAGGTTCAAGGTATTCAATGGATGCTTTCATTGCCTCTGCACTTGCAATCAATTGCGGCAGAAAATATTTTCCCTGATCAAACAAATCTCCAACCTGATTAATTGCCGGTAACAAGATTTCATTTAATAACTGTTGCGGCTTGTTTCCCTGTTCAACCGCATCTATGGTAATCCGGGTTATTTGCTTCTGATTTCCCTTTAATACTGCCTCATATAGCTTTTCTTTCACAGAACTTTCGGCTTCATTATGCTCAATTGTCCCCAGACTATTTACATGAGATATCGTTCCTGCTGAATTTCTTTCCTCTTTTCCTTTCAATGCATTCATTCTTTCAATATACCGGATATCAGATTCCTCTTTATGAAGTAATAAATCTGCGGCATAGGCACTGCTTACCAATAGCTCCTGGTTCGGATTGGCAATTGCCATTGTGAGGCCCGCTCCGATTGCCAGCGTTAAGAATGTAGAATTGATATAGCTTCTTTCCGGTAATCCAAAAGAAATGTTAGATAATCCGCATATGGTTGCTAATCCCTTTTCTTTACAAAAACGGATTGTTTCCAGTGTTTCTAAAGCGGCATTCTTATTTGCCCCAACAGTTGCAACCAGACCATCCACTACAATATCTTCTTTTTGCATTCCAAGTTCTAAAGCACGAGCAAGAACGGTATCAATAATACGCTTTTTTTCATCCAAATCTTTTGGTAATCCTTCGTCTGATAAAGGAAGCAAAATAAACATTGCACCATATTTTCTCGCAATTGGAAGTAAATTTTCAAATTTGATTTTTTCTAATGATATGGAATTGATGAGTGCTCGTCCCGGATATTGCCGAAGTGCTGCTTCCATAACATCTACATGGCTGGAATCAATGGACAGAGGCAATGATGTCACATTACCTATCTGCTCAATTGCTTTTAGCATCATCTCCTTCTCATCAATTCCGTTCATCCCCATATTGACATCCAATATCTGAGCACCGCTCATTTCCTGCTGCTCTGCAAATTCCGTTACCATATCAAAAAGACCTTCTTTTAATTCAGCCTGCAATTTTTTCTTTCCGGTAGGATTTATCCGTTCTCCTACAATGATAAAATTATCATCCAGACCAAATTCCAAAGTACTTCTTTCAGATGCCAGAAGTCTCTTTGTTATTTTCTCTGGTTCCTTAACTCTTAATAGATGTGTCCTGTCATAAAGTGCTTTTATATAAGCCGGAGAAGTTCCACAGCATCCGCCTAAAATAGAAGCACCTGCCTCTACCAAAGAAATCATCTCGCTGGCAAAGGTGTCCTTATCCATATCATAAATCGTAGTTCCATCTTCGGCCAGACTTGGAAGCCCTGCATTTGGTTTTGCAATAATCGGAATCTCTGTAACAGAAGCCATATCACGTATCACTTCAATCATCTTATCTGGCCCGGTGGAACAGTTTGCTCCTATTGCCGCCGCGCCCAGGCTTGATAATACGACAGCCGCCGTCCTGGCATCGGTTCCGTACAGACTACGTCCGTCAGATTCAAAAGTCATCGTTACCATTACCGGCAAATCACATACTTCCTTGCAGGCAATCAGAGCTGCTCTCGTTTCCTGCAGGCTCATCATGGTTTCAATAACAATCAGATCAATCCCTGCATTCACCTGATAGCTTACCTGTTCTTTGTAGATAGCAATCAATTCTTCAAACTGCATCGAACCCATTGGTGCCAACTGCGTTCCTGTCATAGTCAGATCTCCGGCTACATAGGCTCTTCCAGCTGCCGCTTCCCTTGAGATAGCCACTAATTCTTCATTGATTTCTTTTATCTTATCTCCCAGACCATATTCCTGAAGTTTCACGCGATTACTGGTAAAAGTCGGTGCATATACAATATTACTTCCGGCTTCTATATATTCTCGTTGCATCTTTACTGCAATATCTCTATGTTCAAGAATCCATTTCTCAGGACATACGCCGCTTGGCATTCCATGTTTGATTAAATAAGAGCCTGTCGCTCCATCCAGGTAAACAGGGGTCGTTTTACATAAATTCCAAAATTCCTTTTTTGTCATAAAGTTATCTCCCTTAACATCATTTGATCAAATTTTCAATTTTCTTTGTTTCAAATCATATCATGAAACAATTTATAGAGCAAACTCTTTTACTTGTTTTATTGCTTTCTATCAGTAAATATGATAAATTTAATTGTTAAGTTTTTTCATATTTGTGCAAAATAAATGTAATACTTATTATAATAAGGAGTAGAATGATGAAGCGTTATTTATTATTTACACTATTTTTAAGCATAATCCTGCTAACTCTTTCCGGATGCGGAAAAGAAAATCAGGCCCTAAATACTTACAAAGAAGAAATGACTAGTTTTTGTAATGATATACAGGAACAAAATGATGTGATTAATGCCATTGATCCTGACTCCGAATCGGCAACAGACGATTTACTGGCTGCGCTTGATACCTTAAATGAAAAATTTACTTATTTAGCTGAAATGGAAGTTCCTGAACAATTTAGTTCCATAGAATCTCTTGCAGACGAAGCAGGTTCCTACATGTCTGATGCAGTCACTATGTACCATGAGGCATTTGAAGCGGAGGAATTCGATACTGCCATGCTGGAAGCTGCAAACGAAAATTATGAACGTGCGATTAAACGTGTACAGTATATCGGAGATATCCTTATGGGAAATATACCAGACGGCGAAGATGTGACTGTTACAGACGAAAATACAGTAACTTCCTATTCTGAAGATTCCACTACCGACACTCCGGCAGCAGAAGATACTACGTCCGAATCGTCAACAACAGAAGCGGCCGAATAGTTTTTACGCGAATTCCGACAGCACCTTATTAAATTCATCTTTTTGCTCATAAAATGTTGCATGGCCGCTGAATTCAAACGGCATCAGTATAGCATTATTAATGTATTTTTTTTGAATTTCCCCTAAGGAATATGGCACTACTTCATCATGAATTCCATGAATAATCAGAGTTGGAATTGTAATTTTTTCTAAATCGTTAAATAGCACCTCATTTAACCAGGTATTTGCAATTGCTGCGGTAGCCCATCCTGCCGCCTGCAATCCCAATTGAAAGAACCACTCCGAAAATGATTCTGTAATATGTTGGAAAAAAAAGATATCACCAAAATTTTTCAGCATTTTGGGACGATCTGCATAAGTTCCCTCAATGATTTGAAGTACTGTGCTCTTATCAATACCGTATGGAAAATTAGGACGTTTAATCAGGCTTGGTGCCGCTGCTGCAAACAGTGCAAGCCTCGACACTCCATATCCCTTATGTTTTGCCATATATCTTATGGCAATTGCACCACCGGTAGAATGTCCTGCTAAAGTAATATCCTTTAATCTCAATGTATCAATTACAACTCTCACATCATCAGCTAATCGATCGTAATCATATCCATAAAATGGTTTGTCTGAATTTCCAAATCCTCTTGTGTCTATTCCAATACAACGAAATCCAAGACTGGGAAGTATATCAAACTGATATTCAAAAAGCTTATGACTTCCCGGCCAGCCATGAAGAAATAAAATCGTTTTTTTACCGATTGGATTAAGATCCTCAACATAAATATTCACATTGTTTTCAACTGTAATATAGTATCCCATACGTATCCTCTCCTATCATACCATGATACTATTTATATTATTCAAATTTATGAAAAATGATAAATAAAAAGAGCTTATTCATGATGTTAAACAAATAACACCTGAATAAGCTCAAAATATATTTTTTTGTTACTGTATTATTAGAATTTACCAGCGTTAGCTGCTTCTTCAATCGAAACCGCAACAGCAACTGTCATACCAACCATTGGGTTGTTACCAGCGCCGATAAGACCCATCATCTCAACATGAGCAGGAACTGATGAAGAACCGGCAAATTGTGCATCTGAGTGCATACGTCCCATAGTATCTGTCATACCATAAGAAGCAGGACCAGCTGCCATATTATCTGGGTGAAGTGTACGTCCTGTACCACCGCCTGATGCTACAGAGAAGTATTTCTTTCCTTGTTCGTTACATTCTTTTTTGTAAGTACCTGCAACCGGATGTTGGAATCTGGTTGGATTTGTTGAATTACCTGTAATCGATACGTCAACACCTTCTTTGTGCATAATTGCTACGCCTTCACAAACATCGTTTGCACCATAGCAGTTAACTTTTGCACGAAGACCTTCTGAATAAGATTTTCTGAATACTTCTTTTACTTCGTTTGTGTATGGATCATACTCTGTCTCAACAAATGTAAATCCATTGATTCTTGAAATAACCTGTGCAGCATCTTTTCCAAGACCATTTAAGATAACTCTTAAAGGTTTTTGACGAACTTTGTTTGCTTTTTCTGCAATACCGATAGCACCTTCAGCAGCTGCAAAAGATTCATGACCTGCTAAGAAGCAGAAACATTCTGTTTCTTCTTCCAATAACATCTTACCAAGGTTACCATGACCAAGACCAACTTTACGTGTGTCTGCAACTGAACCTGGGATACAGAAAGACTGAAGACCTTCTCCGATTGCTGCAGCAGCGTCAGCAGCTTTTTTACATCCTTTTTTGATTGCGATTGCAGCACCTACGATATAAGCCCAGCATGCATTTTCAAAACAAATCGGTTGGATTCCTTTTACTTGGTCGTAAACATTCAATCCAGCGTCTTTTGTGATTTTCTCAGCTTCTTCAAGAGAAGCGATTCCATAGCTATTTAATACGGAATTGATTTTGTCAATTCTTCTTTCATATGATTCAAATAAAGCCATTTTAATTATCCTCCTCTTCTCTATTTAATTTCAGCGTCTGTTCTAGGATCAATGATCTTAACCGCATCAGCAACACGGCCATATTGTCCACAAGCCTTTTCATAAGCTGTATTTGGGTCATCACCTTTTTTGATAAAGTCAGTCATTTTTCCAAGACTTACGAATTTATATCCAATAATCTGGTCTTCTGCATCTAATGCAATACCTGTTACATAGCCTTCGGCCATTTCCAGGTAACGAGGACCTTTTGCCAATGTTCCGTACATGGTACCAACCTGTGATCTGAGACCTTTACCAAGATCTTCAAGACCTGCACCAATTGGAAGTCCATCTTCTGAAAATGCACTTTGTGTACGTCCATAAACGATTTGTAAAAATAATTCTCTCATTGCTGTATTGATAGCATCACAAACTAAGTCAGTGTTTAATGCTTCCATAACGGTTCTTCCCGGTAAGATTTCAGCTGCCATTGCTGCTGAGTGAGTCATACCTGAACATCCGATAGTCTCTACTAATGCTTCCTGAATGATACCTTCTTTAACGTTAAGTGTTAATTTACATGCTCCCTGCTGAGGTGCACACCAGCCAACACCATGTGTCAGACCGGAAATATCTTTAATTTCTTTTGCTTTCACCCATTTTGCTTCTTCTGGGATTGGAGC
>JAEWWQ010000350.1 GCA_023458855.1 Bacillota bacterium | reverse complement strand
GCAATTACCTGCGGACGTTTTGCAATGTCTTCATTATATGCCTCTAATTCCTTATTGATTGCATAAATATCGGCAACCGGGTCTCTGCCCTCTGTAGAAGCAGCATCAACAATATGAATGATTATTTTTGTTCTTTCAATGTGACGTAAAAATTCATGCCCTAAGCCAATTCCTTCCGATGCTCCTTCTATCAGTCCTGGAATATCAGCAATTACAAATCCCTTTCCTTCCTCCAGATCTACCACACCAAGATTTGGATTTAAGGTTGTAAAATGATAGTTTGCAATTTTAGGATTGGCATTAGTTACTCTGGATAATAAAGTTGATTTTCCAACATTTGGAAATCCAACCAGTCCAACATCAGCAATTACTTTTAGTTCCAATAATAGTTCCAATTCTCTGGCAGGTTGTCCAGGCTGTGCATACTTAGGTGCCTGCATGGTAGGAGTCGCATAATGTTGGTTTCCATTACCTCCTTTACCACCTCGAAGTATTGTATATTCCCTATTATCACCAGACATATCTGCAATTACTTTTCCTGATTCGGCTTCTTTTAAAACGGTTCCTTCCGGTACTTTAATGATAATATTTTCACCGTTTTTCCCACGACAGTTTTTCTTTCCGCCCGGTTCGCCGTCCTGTGCTTTGTATTTTCTGATATGCCTGAAATCTGTCAATGTATTCAGGCCCTCATCCACTACAAAGATGACATCACCACCATGACCGCCGTCTCCACCGTCAGGTCCACCATTCGGAACATACTTTTCACGTCTGAAGGAAACATGCCCATCTCCGCCTTTACCGCTTCTAACATAGATTTTCGCTCTATCTGCAAACATATATAACTTAACTCCTATCCTGCATTTTCATCCTGCATAAGAAATATTTGATATTATATTCATTATATACAAATATCCCAATTAACTTACTTCATTTTAATATATAAAGTTTCTCTTCTATATTACATGATTTTACCAATAAAATAAATAGAAATTTCCTATCATCTAAAAAGGACTTCAAACTGGTTTGTTTGAAGTCCAACATAGCTATCGTAATTATTTCTCTACTGGATAAACAGAAGCTTGTTTCTTATCTCTTCCTTTTCTTTCGAATCTTAATACACCGTCAACTAATGCGAATAAAGTATCATCTCCACCACGTCCTACGTTAGTACCCGGATGAATCTTTGTTCCACGTTGTCTGTATAAAATATTACCAGCTTTTACGAATTGTCCGTCAGCTCTTTTCGCACCTAATCTCTTAGACTCGGAATCTCTACCGTTTTTGGTAGAACCAACTCCCTTTTTATGAGCGAAAAATTGAAGGTTCATATTTAACATGGTTTACACCTCCTCGAATTTGAGTAAAATATATTTTTTACCGTATTGTTTTTCTACTTCATTCAAACCAAGTATCATGGAATCGAGTAATAGTTTAGCCTGCCTGCTCGGAATATGTTCAAATCTGAAATCTATCAATCCTTTTTCTTCATCCTGTATGCATTGAAATGATTCCTTCAATAACTCTTCAACTGAATTAATCGTATTGATCACCAGAATTGAAACAGACGCACACACAATGTCTTCTCCATATTTGGCAAATCCAGCATGCCCTATACATTTGAATCCTATATAATCACTTGATTTATTTTTTAAAATGGTAATTGTAATCATAACAATACCTATTCATTATTAAGCATTAATCTTGTCAATTTTAACTTGCGTGTATGCTTGTCTATGACCATTCTTTTTGTGATAGCCGGATTTTCTCTTGTATTTATATACAATAACTTTTCTAGCTCTTCCCTGATCTAAAACAGTTGCTGTTACAGTTGCAGAAGCAACGTCTCCGCCAACCTTAAGATCATTATCACTTACAGCAAGAACCTGGTCAAATGTTACAGTTTTTCCAGCTTCCGCATCAAGTTTCTCAACTTTGATCACATCGCCTTCAGAAACTTTGTATTGTTTACCACCTGTTGCAATAATAGCGTACATATAGGGCACCTCCTATTTCATTACTCGCTAGCTGCGGTGTCGTGTGAACACGCACTTATTACCTCGCTATGCGGCATACTCAGATACTATACCATTTGCTCCTTATTTTGTCAATAGAAAGATAGAATTATATTTATAATCCATTTTTCATGAATTGATAGGCAACCATTTGTGCTCTGGAACTAAATGGTTCCTGTGCAATCAGTTTACGAATCTCGTCTTTTGAATAAAAACCTGCTTCTATGAGCTCATTCTCTGAAGTATGGTCTTCAATGGTTCCTTCTGCCTCTACAAATGCGATCTGTGTCATAGTATCCGAGATCGCAACGGCCGCATAAGAAGGCGGAAGAATATCAATGATCCTTTTTAAAGCGAGACCGGTTTCCTCGTAAAGCTCCCTTGCGATACACATCTCAATAGTTTCGTTTTCCTCCAGCATACCGGCAACCAGATTAAAAATATACTTATTTACTCCCATACGGAATTCCTTCAGCAATAGTAACTTGTCATCTTTTGTAACAACAATGGATACACCGCTTGTACGGCTCCCGAGTTCTTCTATATCATTTAATTCTTTTCTGCTTACAATTTCATATTTCTTCTCTTTACCATTTTTATTCAAATACGTTATTTCATAATTTTTAAGATAATGTCCGTCTTTAACTTTTTCAAATTTGATTAACTTCATTTAAAACACCTCTCCTGAATGAATCCTTTTGATTTGTTCCTGCAATGGCGGTTCTATTTTTTTTCTGGTGACTTCAATTAATCCCAAAGCTGTCATATCAATAACATTCGTTTTTACAGGATCCCTTTTTACATATTCTCTAAGCAGCCGCATAAGTTGTTCCTGGTTTTCTTTCGACTGCATGTTAATAAAATCAATCAGAATCATACCAGATAAATTTCGAAGGCGTAACTGCCTTGCTATTTCAATTGCGGCCTCTGCATTAATCTTGTAGAAAGTCTGTTCCATATCTTTTTTGTCTGTACACTTTCCGGAATTCACATCAATTACGGTCAAAGCTTCTGTAGGTTCAATGACAAGGTATCCACCACTTTTCAACCATACATTTTTATGAAGTGCCTCCTTTAATAACGTTTCTAAGCGGTATAATTTTTTTAATGGAAATGAAGCATCCTGATATCTTGTAAGTTTCATAATATCTTCCTGTTGATTCAGCGATAAAAAATGCTCTATTTCATCATATAATTCGGAATCATCAGTAATAATTTTCGTTAAATGCCGGTCAGAGAGATCTTTTAAATTTTTTAAATATTTAGGCGGCGCCTGATATAATACGGAATACGGCATTCTGTTTTTTCCTGACTGCAATATCCCTCTAAATGTTTCCGTAATATGCAAAAGTTCTTGTTGGAAAGCATTCGTTGGATGTGTATCAGTGCCTACTGCCATATCGTTTTTTTCCATCTTATCTGTGTTTACAAAAACAGAAGCATTGGTTCGAATCACATATCCAAAATCTGCATCCAGAAAAGTTGCTGCCATTTCCCCTAATTTCTTTTTTTCTGTCTGCGTTAGTTTGTTTGAAAATCCTATTTTCTTATTGGGATAGGAAATAACTGCATATTTACCTGCATATGATAATTTCGTAGTCACTGCTGCGTCTTTCGTTTTTATAGCATCTTTTATCACTTGTACGATAATCTCATCCCCTTCCGCAAGAGTTTCCCTTGCATGATGAAGATTACATATGATCGGACTTTCACAATCTTTCAGAGAAAGGTAACAGGTAACCCCCGGCTGTACCTCGATAAAAGCTGCCTGTAAGTTTTTGACAATGTTTTTCACCTTACCTACATAAATATTTTGAAGCATACTGGTATTCTCACACTCTGCATGCACCGAAACAAGTTTATCATCCTGCATATAGTAAGTTATAATTCTGTCATTTTCTCTTGTAATAATAAGTCTGCTGTCCATGTATCCCTCTGCTAATTATAGTATTGAACCGATATCATCTAATGGAACAAAATTCGGTTTTTCCTTTGTTCCTGCATTCATATAAGTTTCCATGCGTAATACTTCCAGATCAAATTCTGAAAGTGCCTGTCCGTTTTCTTTATAAAACGCTTCCAAAACAAGACTCGGCTTAATATTTCCTGCACTGCTGGCATCAACTAACATATTAATGGTATCCCCGACAATCTTAAGTTCATAGATACCGGGTTTCAGATCCAATTCCATTTTACTTTTCTTTGTCTGTTTCGTAACGATAATAGAGTCTTGCTGATAAAACAATGGTAATTGACTTTTCCAGTCAATTACTGGTGTATGACCATCGCGGAAAGAAACCTGATATTTCGCTGCGGCAACGCTTGCCATCGCATTTCCTGCTGTCTCCGGCAAAACCTTTACACTTAAGATATGCATCCCCGGAGCCATTTCCTGTTCCAATCTTTCCTGCATATCCTGACAGCTGGCAATAGAATTCATCTCTACATCAAAATATTCTCCATCACTTTCTAATCCAACGCCTAACGGCATAGCAAAAGACATGATCTGATGCGGACTGAATCCGGTAGAATATGCGATGTCAATATCCGTTCTTCTGATTGCTTTTTGAAAGTAACGCATGATATCAAGATGTCCGATAAATTTCATGACACCATGTTTTGAAAATTTAATTCTGACCTTCATAGCAGACTCCTCCCCCAAAACGTTTTGCACCGCATCCCTGACATTGTTTACGACAATTAGGGGTTACACACGCACTCTTTGCATTATGCCATTCGCGAAGCAGGAATTCTTTGGTAACACCGCAATCAATGAAATCCCATGGAAATATTTCGTCTTCTTTTCGTTCTCTTGTCGTATAAAATCCTATGGAAAGTCCGCACTCCTCAAATGTCTCTAACCAGATATTATTTTGAAACCTTTCACCCCAGGCATCAAAAATACAGCCCTTTTCATAAACCTTCTGAATTACTCC
>JAEWWQ010000349.1 GCA_023458855.1 Bacillota bacterium | reverse complement strand
CCTGTACTGCCTGCTGATACAAAAGCATCACAAGTGCCTTCTTTCACCATATAAAGTGACCTTACAATAGAAGAGTCTTTCTTTTTGCGAATCGCCATGACCGGGGGCTCTGATGTCTCGATCACTTCGGTCGCACCCACAACTTCTATTTGCAATGATTCATATTTATATTTTTCCAATTCTTTTTTTATAACAGTTTCCTGACCTACCAGAAATACCTTTACATTCTTATTTTCGTTAACAGCATCCACTGTTCCTTTAATAATCTGAGCAGGTGCATTGTCTCCACCCATTGCATCTACCGCAACATTCACTATTTCTGACATATAAAACCCTCCTAGCGTCTCTTCTAATATACTAGAGTCACTAGTAAAAATCAAGGAAAAAAATAGCAGACAACTATTTTCTATACAATATAATATCTATATTATTTCGTATTGATTTGCTCCATTTTTTTTAAATAAAGGTAATTTTTGTAAGAAAACAATATCACCTCTGTCTGCGGCATCGCCTTCAGCTAATACCGCTGCTTTTTTTACCACAATTGCTCCCGCATTCTTTGCTAACTCCTCAAGTGCATGTAAGGATTCTCCTGTTGAAATAACATCATCAATAATACAGATTTTTTTACCTTTCATCTTATCCGCATCTGCTCCATCAAGATACAGATGCTGTTCTCCCTTGGTTGTGATAGAATGTACGGATGCCGAAACCACATTCTTCATATATGTTTTTGTACTTTTCCTCGCTACGATAAATTCTTTCATTCCAAGATGTTTACTGATTTCATAAGCCAAAGCAATTCCTTTTGCTTCTGCTGTAAGTATCGCATCTACCTGTCCTATTTTTTCAGCAAGACGAGGAGCGCATGCCGCTACCAGTTCCGTATCTCCCAAAATTACAAAGCTTGCAAATGCAAGCTCATCATTTATTGCAATAAAAGGAAGTGTTCTTTTCACTCCACCCAATGACAATTCATATTGTTCCATTATCTTTTTTCTCCTCTATAAACCTAATGCTCTGGTGATAACTCCTGCAAGCATTCCAAGGAATGGATTTGTTACAGCTGTCACAACCATTGTTGTTCCTCCAACTGCTGCATTTGTAGCAAAAGCAGCTGGTGCATCTAACGCCACTGTCTTAAAGATTCCGAGGACAAATAAGAAACCCGCAATCGATGATGCCGGAACATATTTTCCAATCTTAGGCAATAAGCCAAAAACAAGTATTAATCCAATTACTATCATCATAATAACACCTGCCCATACCGGATGAGGTGCACTTGCTGTAGCAGAAATGATAGATTCAACCGGTGCTCCGCCAAAGAAAGACGAACCCATATCCGCTAAAGATGATATTAAGGATAAGTGATCCACATTATAATTTCCACTGGTAGCCATGCTTGCCGTGATAGATCCAAACGAAATATTAGAACCGATATTTAAACATACCATACCAAGCGCGCCTAAAATGACATTTGAATTAACTGTAAATTTTTGACGAATGAATTTATCATCCACTACAATAATATTTTCTTTTTCTTTATTAAAAAGTGCACCTGCAATACAAGAAGCAACTACAGAAATAACGATTGTGTATACCAATGTATTACTACTGTTCCTGGTAATATAATAGGTGATTAATGCAGACACCAGGGATACGCCTCCGGCTATCTTATCTTTTTTTATCATATCCATGGCAGCCTTGGTTAAGATAATACCAACACCAGCCATCATACCATAAGCGATATCCTCACCAACAAAGTCCACGATTTTTGTTAAAAGTCCAAGTGCCCCAATGACTGCCATGATAACGGCCCCAATAAAAATCATGGTACAACGTTCTGAACGATTCTTTCCTGCTGTTCCTGCATAGGTAATTGTTTCAGCCTGAAAAGAAATTGGTGCCACGCTCTGCGTTACCGTATTACCGATTGCTCCGATAAAGAAAGCCAAAGCTGTTGGAATTGATGCAAATCCAAATGTTAAAGCCAAAAGTCCTTGTGGCAATCCATTTAATACAACTCCAATAATTGCCAATAAATCTGTTAGTAATTCATTCATAATTCTCTCTCCTCTTTTTTTGTTTTTATGCAAAAATAAAAAGCAGTATTTTTCACCTGCTTTTTATCTAAACATTCAAATAAGAATAATGAGAATAAAGAATATAACTATCCCTTATTTTATTCTCATTAGTCGGTCAGATAACGGCTGCCGGTAGAAACTTAGAACCCATAATGTTCAAATTATAATGAGATAACTTTTTGTTACCTTTTAATTAAGTTTTGTACAATCATAAAATAGCGAAAAAAAAATTCGCATCACTGCGAATATCTGCTTTATTTCTGTATAACTATGAGAAACACGCTTTGCGAGTTTCTCAAGTTATTACGACACTTTTAAGAATTAGTCAACTGAAATGATTTCTTTTTTATTGTAAGAACCACAAGCTTTACATACTCTGTGAGGCATCATTAAAGCGCCACATTTGCTGCATTTAACTAATGTTGGAGCACTCATTTTCCAGTTTGCTCTTCTTTTATCTCTTCTACCTTTGGAAGATTTATTTTTTGGACATATAGACATCGTTACACCTCCTTATTATTTGCGTTAAAGATATCCTTTATTGCTGCCATTCTGGGATCCGGTACAAATGTATCACAATTGCATTCCCCAGTATTCAAGTCTTTCCCGCATTTTTTGCAAATTCCTTTGCAATCTTTTTTGCATAAAACTTTCATTGGCCAGTTCATCAATATTTCTCTGCTGATTAGGTTCTCTACATTAAGCTGATAACCTTCCATGAAACTTAATTCATCTGGGTCCTCTTCTGTATCAGCTGAAGGTGCATGCACCTGTCTTGAAAAAGACAAATCAAAAGTTTTTTCCACATCCTTCAGGCATCTGTCACAACTCATCATAAGCACTAACGAAGCAGTTACTTCCACCTGTGCCTTTCTGTTGCCAGTATTGATTGCCTTTATTCTGACAGGCTCTTTGTGGACAATCGGAAAAGAACCCAATCTGCATTCATACATTTCGAATTCCAATTCTGTAATAATAACTTCCGTCTTGCCTTGCGATGTCAAAACATCTGATAAATTCACTAACATAGTAAACTCCTATTCACACCTAAATAATTATACATAGCCATATTATTATTGTCAACTATTTATTTAAATATTTATAATACCTTATTTCGTAAGTGTGTAAGTTTCTCTCGCAATTGCTAATTCTTCATTTGTAGGGATGACCATAACATCCACTTTTGAGTCTTTTGTAGATATTACAATATCTTCTCCTCTTTTTTGATTTGGCTCCTGCTC
>JAEWWQ010000348.1 GCA_023458855.1 Bacillota bacterium | reverse complement strand
CAGTAATAGTTGCAATACGATTTCCATGTAGTTATTTTTAAAAAAACTAATATTATTACTAAATAATTTAAATTATTAACATTTGTTAGGTCATTTTTTATACAGACAACATTTTTGTTATAAAACGAGAAAGGAGAATTATAATTTTTATCTTTAAGATAGAAAATTATATGTTAAAGATTATGAAAGATCTTAATTTTGATGTAGCGGTAATTGGCGGTGGACCGGCGGGCACAGTGGCTGCAATTGCGGCGGCCAGAAATGGAGCAAGAACAATTCTTATTGAAAAAAATGGTTATTTAGGGGGAGCTCTGACAGCATGTGGAACAGGACCACAAATGACATTTCATGCGGGAGACGTTCAAGTCATAAAAGGTATTCCGCAGGAGTTGGAAGAAGAAATGATTCAGAGAGGATTTTCTACAGGTCATATTCCTGATGCTGTAGGTTTCTGCTCTTCAACAACGGCTTTTGATTCAGAGGGAATGAAAATTGTTTGGGAAGATATGGCTCAAAGAGCAGGTGTAACCTTAATGTATCATACGATTTTTACGGATTGCACGCTAATGTGCGATAGAATTGAAAAAGTAAAATTATATAGTAAGGCGGGCTATTGTGATTTATATGCAAAAATTTTTATAGACGCATCAGCGGATGCAGATCTTGCTACGAGAGCAGGCATTTCAAGTGTATATGGTCGTGAAGAAGACAATCTGGCTCAGCCGATGACAATGAATTTTCGAGTTTATGGAGTAGATAGGGAAAAAGTATGTGAATATGTTCTTTCTAACCTCGATGATATGGCACCTTACACTCCTGGTAATCTGAATGAGTTTAGACACTATGATATTTCTGGAGCTTTTAGTCGCATTCAGAAGGCCAAAGACAAGGGTGAATTCCATATTGACAGGGATACGGTTCTTTGCTTTGAAACGAACAGCGATGGAGAATATATCGTAAATATGACGAGAATTTCAAGGTGCAGCGCGATTGATCCATTTGAACTAACAAAAGCCGAAATTGAGGGGCGGAAGCAGGTTCAGGAGGTCTTACATTTTTTACAAAAATACATTCCTGGTTTTGAAAAATGTAAACTTGCAATTTCAGGTCCGAATATAGGCATTCGTGAAAGCAGAAAAATAGATGGAGTATATAAGCTTAATGAAGAAGATTTAATAAACAATGTAATGTTTCCAGATGCTATTGCAATGGGAGGTTATCCTATTGATATTCATTCACCGGATGGGGGAAATACAATTCATAAATTTTTAAAGCCAGGAAGTTGGTATTCGATACCTTATCGATGCTTAATTACAGATAAATTAGCTAACTTTCTGGTAGCAGGAAGATGTATAAGTGCTACTCAAGGAGCCTGCTCAGCTGTTAGATTAACACCAGTTCTTATGGGAATTGCTCAGGCAGCAGGAACGGCTGCTGGAATTGCAGTAGACAGAAAAGAGTCCGTAAAAGAAATAGATATAAATTATTTAAGAGAACAGTTAATTAGGGATGGTGTATTTTTGAAAGAATATGAATAGTGAAAACAACTGCTTCGCTGATAAAATAAGTAATGAAAAGTTAGAGTCTATTATCTTATCTGGAATGAAAGAGCAGTTGAAACAACTAGTGAATCTCGATATGGTATTCAGAAAGACAGAGGCAATGCAGATAGTACAATTGAAATCTGCTGGACATTCAATCAGAAGTGATTTTTCAATAATTTGTTGTAGCAACAATGTAACAACAGCCCATGAA
Organism: Bacillota bacterium; assembly: GCA_023458855.1. Lineage (GTDB taxonomy): Bacteria > Bacillota > Clostridia > Lachnospirales > Lachnospiraceae > SZUA-378. The sequence continues at coordinate 7,793 of JAEWWQ010000348.1, read as the reverse complement.
CTTTCAAGGAAAAACGGCACAAAAAAAGTTAAAAAGTTTGTAGCATAGACATTATTCCAGTCGTAAATAAAAAGCTGGATGATACCAATGGGAATACCATATCAGAAGGTTTATTACCTGTATGCGAAACATCAATAAGGAATTCCGGCAGAATGGTATGGTTGGGCAGGAGATCTGGCAACTGCATTTAAGGAGCATTCCTGTAATTCAGAAATAACGCCAATTGAATAAGAAGAAACCTCGAAGTAAGATTAAGGTATCATCTTGCCGGATGAAAAACACCAAAATCAAACGGAGGTTTCACTATGAATTTAACACAAAATGAAAGACTTAATCAAGTAACTGCTGACACTTTAGTTGTAGGAGTTGATATCGGCTCACAGACACATTTCTCCAGAGCATTTGACTGGAGAGCATGATATCCAACTGGTTACTGTAATCCATATAGTGTAAAAAAGAGCAAGGAACTTGATGATAACAGCCCTGAAAAGAGTGATCTGAAAGATCCAAAGACAATCGCAGGTCTTGTAAAGGATGGACGTTTTTCAACATCTTATTTGCCAAGTGGAGTATATGCAGAATTACGGGAAGCCAGTGTTTGCAGAGACCAGATCATGAAGCAGCATGTAAGGTTGTCAAATCAGATTCAGGGATGTTAGGGCCTCTATTAAACCATCAAAGTGGTAGGAGAAAAAAACTAATCCACAGTATCTAAAACAAGCATAGCCGAACCTATAGAAAAGGTAAAGAATGGCTATGACAAATATAATAGTAGGAGAATAAATACAATGGTTGAATTAAGAATGGTTCAAAATAAGGATAAAGAGCTTCTTTATAATCTAATGCAAAAATATCTTTATGAAATGAGCAATTACTATGATAATGATATTGATGTAGAAGGGAACTATTCGTATAGATATTTTGAAGACTATTTTACAGATTATACCAGAAAAGCAATCTTAATTCTTAAAGATAAAGAAATAGCAGGGTTTATGTTATTAAATAGTCACTCATACATTGGTGGAAATCCTGATAATGTTATTGCTGAATTTTCAATACTACCCAAATACAGGAAATGTCACATTGCTAAGATTGCAGTTGAAAAACTATTTCACAATTATCCTGGAACATGGGAAATAAAATATAATGTTCAAAACACTCCAGCTGTTGTGCTATCAAAGTCTTAGAAAAGAATAGAAAAGTATAAACTACCAAGCCGAGGAGAATGACATGATTCCTCGGCTTATGCTATTCTGGAGGAGGCAAGCATCGTGTAATATAGCATTACCAACAAAATTAAATAGGGAACCAGATAGAAAGCATGTTTTGCGAACTTTCTATTGTCATGAATTAATCAGAAGATACGAGCCAACACTTGTATACCTATGACTTTTACAAGGTATTTTTTGATATCAGAGAAAGTCATAGTGGCGAAAATATGGAGCTCGGTGTGTATGTAGGTAATTCCGGCAATGGCAGATATTTTTACGAATTATTAGGATAAAAGGCAAAAGCGGCTTATGAGGAGGCGGTAGAAGCAGAGCGAATCTGTGAAGAGGAGAAACAGAAATGGGAGCAGGAAAAGCTACAGAAGAAATCTGGAAATGAGGGGAATCACAATCAGGAACCAGATCCAGGATATGAAGTAGATGTAAGAAAACCAAAAACAGACGAAAAAGATGAAGGTCTTCTTTATGACAATGTAGATTAAATCAGGAGGAACAAATTTTATGAAAAATAATATCCACTTATTTTTATTCTGTGATATAATAGTACTAATTTCGACAGAGGTGTAAGGGGAAAACATGCTTGGAGAGGTTTATTTTATAAGGGAATTTAATAGAGTCTATATGCTAATACCCGTCTATGATGACTATGTCTAGGCGGTTTTTTTGTTGTTGTGATTTGTATTATAGCAATGAGAAGCTGGGTAGTAATGACAAATTTGAATCGTAAGACATGTATATTATGGATTGGTTTAATTTATGGGACTTGATTTTCATTGCCATAACTATGATTTCTAATATTATATTCGCAATCAAATGCAAAGATGGCTTTGAAAACAAATATAGTAATAAGGTTATGGAAATAATTGAGCAAATAAGTAGATTTGGATGCTTTGTTTTCATGAGTATAAATATTTATGGCAAGTTGAATTATAATACAATTTACAATTTGTGGAGCGATTAAGTGGATTGAAAATTTGTATGTACTTTTACAATCTGGAGAATAAATTTGGAGGTAATAATATGCATATATATGATTGTTTTATTCAGTCTAAGTATGAGGAGGAATCTTTATGTGAGGATGGCATTTTTTACAACGATAATTTCATCGCAGTCATTGATGGAGTTTCATCAAAAGGCAATATTACATGGGAAGGGCATACTAACGGCTATCATGCAAAAGAAATAGTTATGAAAGGATTGATCGAACTTAAAGGGAACGAAACTGCTTTTGAGACCTATAATTATCTAAATATGCTTCTTAACAAAGAATATGGAGAAAATATTGACTATTTTGTTGATAATCCGGAGGAACGTTTACAAGTGACATTAGTAATCTATAGCGTCAGGCATAGACAGATTTGGTGTTTTGGAGATTGTCAATTTATGATAAACGATGATGTTTACAGAGAAGAAATGAAGATTGATGTTCTTTTATCAGAAATCCGATCTGTTTATTTGAGTTTGGAGATTATGCAAGGAAAATTAATTCCAGAGTTATGTGAGCAAGATCCTTCATCCGATTATCTTATGCCTATCTTAAAAAAGCAAGCCCTATTTTCTAACAGTAACAATGAATATGGTTATAGTGTCTTAAATGGTTTATGTGATGATTTTACCAAACTAGTAGTAAAAAATGTTCCGCAGAATAGTATTGTTGTTCTCGCTTCAGATGGGTACCCAATATTAATGCCGACTTTAGAATTAAGTGAAATTGAATTAGAACACCTTAGGGAAGATGACCCGCTTTGTATCTATAAATATAAATCAACTACGGGATGGACAAATGGGAAAAAGTCATTAGATGATAGAGCTTATATACGATTTATAGTATAAGTGTAAATAGATACATTAATAGAGAAAGATAACATCATAATCAATGAACGTGCAATTACAAAAAATCTTTTTGTTTTTTTCATGATTCGCCTTTCTGGAATTAAAGAATATTTCAATACTAGAAACATTTTATGTATAGATTTCGTTTTGTAAATTAAATAATCAATCCTAAATTATTTAAAGAGGACAATTGACTTTTAAATCTTACTATTGTAAGATTTAAATATTACACATGTAAGATATATAGGTATAGAAAATGAACAAAAAACCGTGTCAAACTAGTCGTTATTATATGCCGCATCACTATAGTCATTTTTGGAGATGACGAGAAATTTGCAATATCCAAAGAACGGTTGGAGCAGTATTTTTTAGGTGTCACACAGAGTGAATAGGAGTTAAATCTATATGAAGAAAAAAAAATTGCTAGAGGCAAACACCCTCATTACCGTACTTACCTGTGCGCTATTGCTTGTTTCATGCCAAAATCAGAGAAGCGTAAGCGAGAATCAGGTGAGAGAGGAAAATAGTGCGATACAGGAATCAGATGTAGAGGCGGGTGAAATTTTAGGAGATTATAAATATCCCCAAGAACCCGCAGAGCATCTAAGAGTCGCGTTGAAAGAGGACATCAGAGATAGGGGGCTTTTGATGGAAATAGGCACTGTGGAAAAGGTAAAGTTTGATGACAAGGAATGCTCGCAGATCCAGATTCATTTTACTGAAAGTGATAACATGTGCGTACTATCCTTCACGGATAAATATTTGGAATGCAGTTACGACGATTATTTGCTCGATGGAAAAACCAATCCATCTTTTACGATAGCATTCAAAGATCCCAATAATACGAAAGATTTGATTGCCGTTCTCACATCAATAATCAAATACCTTTCACCAAATTTAAGTTTGGAAGAGGCAGAGTTACAGGCGAAAAGGCAGAACGAAACGATGTCGACGGATGGTTATTCGCAGCCATATGACCTTGGTGGGTATCAGATTCAAACCCGGTACACGAATCCGCATGTATTCTTTCGTACAAAGGATTTTGATGCAAAACTGGGTGTGAAAGTTACGGCGCTAGAGCAGATTTGGGGAATGATTGACACCAGCACGTGTCAGGAGCTAAAGAACGATGAAGATTACAAAGTTTTGACGGACAAGTATTGTTATTATAACGAGTCGGAACAACTCGAAACAGTTTACGGGAATTTTATAGTCCAGAATGTGTGGCATTTCCAAAGTTATCTTCATGGAGAAACATGGAAAAACATCGATGTGAAGTCTGTTGTGACAGGGGAAAGGTATTTATTGAGTGTCGACATCATGAGTCCATATGTTTATGAATTTGGCGTTGGTCAGGAATATACACTGTTTATATCTACGCTGTGGGATGGTCGAATTGTGAATGCTGTTCAGAGGTCAGAAAGTTCTCAGCTTAACTCGAGAGGTGAAATAGCGTCACTTGAGTATCCTACGCTTGATGAGAAATCGCCAAGGATGCGCGTAGAACCGGATACAGATGCTCCTGTTTATAACGTGTGCTTCAACTTTCAAGACCGAATCATTGGGGAGCAGTTTGCAGCAGCCGAGGGCGTGGGGCTTGGTGAAGAGCAGTTTCTTCTTGATCCAGGGCGCGATGACTACGAATTTGAGGGCTGGTACGATAACATGACATGGGAGGGTGATACCTACTCAAAGGATACACCCATCTATGAAGACACTTGCCTTTATGCAAAGTGGAAATATACTGGTTCAGGCGGTGCTTGGCCGAGAGCGTATTGCGGCAAGGTTCAAGGGGTCGATGAAAAGAAACATGTGAAGATTAACGACACGTTGACCATTACCTCCGAAGGATATGGTATGGAACTCAATGCTCCGCTTGATCAGCGTTTCCGCTGGACACCCGTTAGGTGGAGACTGTCTGATGGTACAAGTGGTGACTTCACTGCCATGGCTCCTCTTCAGGCAACTTTGTATGTACGCAATACAGGCAAGAAAACGCTGTATATTACGTACATGGAAGAAATTTTTGATGGAATTGACTGGCAGGAAACAAGACAGAAGCACGAAGTTCCGGAGGTGAATTTTCAGGTCAAATAGCAATCTATTTAGAAACAATAGCAAGGAACAGTACAAATTATGAAAAATTGCAACATCTGTGCCGTGAAGTTTGGCGGTACCAAGATAATATTAATGCTTGTTATAGCCTCACTTTTGGGGGTACTTCTTACCGCGTGTGGGAACAACCCAATTTACCCAAACCTCCCGTCTGAAAGTGATAAGGGTGAAGTTGAAAAAGCAACTGCGTTTCCGGCTGATTATGCATACCCAGAAAACCCAGCTGAGGATCTGCGAAAAGCTTTGATAAGCGATATAAAAGAGAGGTCGCTTCCGATGGAGATAAGTGATATTCAACGGGTTGTCTTTGATGGAGATGAACGTTCGGAGATGAGCGTTGATTTTATGGATAGCGGTAATACCTGCGTAATCTTCTTCAATATTAAGTCAATCGATTACGATTTTGATTATTCGTTTGACGGAAAGGATAATCCTTCTTTTACGCTGGCATTCAGGGACAATGAGAATACGCAGGACATGATTCTACTTCTGAGTTCGGTCATTCGATATCTGTCCCCCAATCTGAGTTTGGAGGAAGCTATAGAACTTTCTAAGGCGCAGGATGAGACACTTTCTATTGATGGCTACTCGCAGCCGCAGGATGTTGGCTGGTATCAAGTTCAGTCGAGGCAGACAAATCCCAATGTGTTTGTACGAACGAATGGATTTGATGCAATGTTGGGGGTGAAGGTAACAGCCTTAAAGCAGATATGGGGTGAGATTAAGGCGGTGAACTGCGAACCATTAAATACAAAACAAGATTATAATATCTTACTAACGAATTCTCTTATGGGTGAAGACACTGACCGTGGGCTATGCGTGTACGGAGACTTCATAGTTAAGAATGTATGGCAGCACCAAGAGCCAATTCATGGGGATATGTGGGAAATAATAGATGTCGTATCCGAAACAGGCGGGGTGTATTCGCTCCGATATGAGACGATGTTCGGAGTTGCTTACGAATTCGGTGTCGGTCAAAAATATACGATATATATCAAACCCTATAGGTTATATGGGGCTACTATTTCTTATGCTATTCAACGTGATAGAACCAAGAAGCCTATGTCGCGAGGCGATTATCAGCCGATGGATTACTTAAACCCGGACTTGGATAATCCGGTTGTGAGGATTGAGCCAGAAGTTAAAGGGAAGATATATAATGTTTGGTTTGAATTAAATGTTGGCACCACTGATATAGAGTATGCAGCACTTGAAGGTCAGGGTATCGGTGAAAAACAATGGCCGCATGAGCCAAGCCGCAGCGAGTATGAATTTGATGGTTGGTTTGACAATTTGGAATGGAAAGGAGTTCCCTATAATGCTGATACTCCGATATATCAGGACACAACTCTCTATGCTAAGTGGAAATATATCGGTGCCGGCGGTACTTGGCCGAGAAATCACAGGGGAGATATCAGAGGAATTAATGACGGCGATGTTTTTTCAGTTGGGCAACCAATAATTATTACTTCAGCAGGATATAACTTGTTCCTTAAATTTACTGATGACCAGAGGTACCGATGGTTCCCGATAAGCTATAGGGTAACAGATGTTGTTTCTGAAGATTTTCCATCATATTCCCCTTACACCGTAGAGTTTTACTTACAAAAAACAGGAAAATATACATTATATGTTACCTATAAAGAAGAGATATTTGATGGGAGGGATTGGCAGAATACGGGACAGGTTCATGAAGTGGAAGAACGTACTTTCTGGATCAAGTAGTCTCATATCGATATACTTATGTAATGCGTAAAATATTAGAGGAGATATGGAATGGTAAGTGGAATAGATAAATTTAAAGACTTTTTTGCAGATTATAAAGAGCAGTATGTGATCGTGGGTGTGACGAATGAGCAGATTGTGGAGAGACTGAGAGATATTTATTTGTAATGAATTGAAGAATTTATGAAATCAACTTGTTTTTATTATGATCATTTAAGAATGAAATATGAAAGAGTAACATTAAAAGAATTAGAACTATTAGAAGATTTGGATAAAGCTTTATTCGGTATAAGAACCACATCTGAAGATACAGAAGAATATTGGAATGAATAAACAAGGAAGCAGCTTAAAGAAACAGGCTGTTTTTTTGATGCGATAAAAACTATCAAAAACACCCCCAAACTACCCTTTTGCGGAGTGGCTTTATAAATTTATATATGGTAGAATTTTCATAAATTGAAAAAATAAACAGAAAAACAGCAGCTGAACTGAAGTAAGAAAAAAGCTGATCTGATAAGAAAAAAGCGGAGGAATTTATGAAAAAAGAAAAAAGTGCAGAGAAAAGGTATATTCATTCTGTAAAAAAATGGAAAAGGATAATAGCAGTGACACTGTCCGTGTTGATGGTGACTTCAATGATTGATTACAGCGGTTTTATTAATGTCAGTGCCCAGACATCAAGTGATAAAGAGACAATCACTTCTTTTGCAGAGCTGCCGGAAGACATCAGTAACCAGCAGATTGCATTAGATGCCAGTGAATCGGACATCAACCTGCCGGATACCTTGCAGGTAACAGTAAAGTCATACGTGCAGGAGGCTAATCAGACAGAGGAAGAGAATAGCCAAGATTCCACTACTAGTGTTACCGACGAAAAAACTGCCGAAAATG
>JAEWWQ010000347.1 GCA_023458855.1 Bacillota bacterium | reverse complement strand
GGTCTTTCGTCTTGAACTTCTTATTTCCGGGCATCATCAGCAGATAAAATTGTGTTTTCTGTCTGTTACATAAAAACAGATTCTTACAAATGATCACATCGAGAACCGCATCTATATCCTGACAGTCTTCCATCGTTCCCGCTTCTTCATGATCGGTTCTATGATATTGGATTCCCAATTTATCTAAAAGATCATATACCCTGATTTCCTTCTCTTCACGACCGCTCTCGTCTGCTGGCCTTCCAGTATAAAGTTCATGTTTCATCGATACTGTCTCCTTAACTTACAATACGTCTGACTGCCAATATCTCTTTATAAGTAGCATTAGATATCTTGATACCTGTTCTTGCAGAGCTGGCATGAACAATCTTACCGCCTCCGATATACATTGCAACATGTCCTGCATAACAGATTATGTCACCCGGCTGGGCATCTGAATAATTTACACCTGTACCCGTACTTCTCTGACTTGTTGAGTTTCTTGGAATGCTGTAACCGTACTTTTTATATACTGCATATGTAAATCCGGAACAATCCGCCCCGTCCGTCAGGCTTGTACCACCTGCAACATAAGGATTGCCCACAAATTGACATGCATAGGAAGCAATTTCCTTCCCGAGAGCACTTCCTGTGGCACTCGTAATAATTGTTCCCGTTGAACCGTCATTACTTGATTCACTTGAGGAATCTTTTTTCTTTGAAGCCGCTTCTGCAGCTTTACGTTTCGCTTCTTCTGCCGCCGCTTTCTTCGCTTCTTCTTCCTCTATCTTCTTAATCAGTGCATTCTGTTGTTTAATTGCTGCCTTATATGCAGCCGCTTCTGCACGTGCCTGCGCAATCATGGTATCGTAATTGGAAGATTCGGCCTTTTTCTCGTTCAGCATAGCCTGCAAAGATGTCTGCTCTTCTTTGTATTCAAATTGTGTGGCCACCAGATCGGATTGTTCTGTTTCAAGCTTCTCTTTAATCTCTGCCACTTTTTTCTGTGTTTCCTGATACGATACCAGTAATTTTCGATCGTATTCATATACCTTTTCGACATAACCCGCCTTATTCAACATATCTGTCATGCTCTTGGCTTCCATAAATAATTGAAGATAGGCAGTGTCTCCTTTTTCATACATGAATTTTATTCTGCGCTTCATCGCTTCGTATTGCGCTTCCTCTGATGCTTTTGCTTCATCATATTCTGCCTGTGCTTCTTCAATCTGTGTCTGCATCTTTGCTATTTCATCTTCAAGCATGCTGATACTTGCCATAATCTCCACTAATTCCGAGTCCATATCACTGATTTCTTCTTCCAACACATCCTGCTGATCTTCCAGATTCGATACATTACTGTTCGCATTATCCAATGCACTTTGCGTCTGTTGTTGCTGCTTCTTAATGTCAGAAATAGTGGTAGCGCTTACCGGCTCTACCACTATCAAACTCATTATGAGAGATAACAGTATATATGTTTTTCCTTTTTTCATTTATACTCTCACTCCATTACTTTATAAACTTTTGTATTTTAAGCACGTAGCTGTCCCATAAATAATGTTCTATTCTGCGGCCTGCGTAGTAGCAGCTTCGGTTGCAGTCTCTGTAGCAGCTTCGGTTGCAATCTCTGTAGCAGCTTCGGTTGCAGCCTCTGTAGCAGCTTCTGTCGTACTCTCCTCAGATGTACCTTCCTGTGAAGTTACTTTTGCATTTTCTGCCAATAATTTAAATACTTTATCAAATATCAGATACTGCTTAATCTCATCTTCTCCCATGCCCTGAATCAAAGCATCTTCGGAATCATATCCATAATATGACATATTTTCTTTTGCAAAATCGGTAATCTCACTTTTCTTTACTTTAATTTTTTCTTTTTTTGCAATTGCATCGATAACTAATTCCTTTTTTGCAGAAACTACAGCATTTTCTTTTGCCTGACTCTCAAATTCTTCTGTTGTCATACCAAGGCTTTGTTTGATAAAGGTATCTCTGTCTGTTCCATAATAGGATGCATATTGATCTGCCTGACTGATTGACTTATCATAGTAGGAATCAATTAACTCCTGATCAGGTTCTGATACTACACTCTCATTAAACACAACTTCAAACGCTGCCTCCTGAACTGCCTGATCATACGTATACTGCGCCTTTTCTTCCAATAAGCCTTTTACATATTCCTTGTATTCATCCACTGTTTTGCAATCTGCCTGAAGAGTAGTAACATAATCATCCGTTAGCTCCGGTACAACAGATTCTTTTACTGTATTAACAGTTACTGTAAATACAACATCCTGTCCTGCAAGTTCTGTTGCTGAATACGTCTCTGGAAAAGTTAAATTAAGATCAAGGGTATCTCCCTTTTTAGCCCCGATCAATCCTTCTTCAAATCCATCAATAAAGCTATTGGATCCGATTACAAGGTCATATCCACCTTCTGCCGAACTGCCGCCTTCGAATTCTTTACCATCTTTTTTACCAACATAATCAATATTTACCTGATCACCTTCTTCAACTGCCCTGTCAACCTCCTCATAAGTTGTCTTGGCACTTAATATCTGATCAATATATGCGTCTATGTCCTCCTGTGTTACCTCTTCCTTTGGTTCTACCGTAACGGCCACACTTTTATATTCCCCCAATGTCGTTACATATTTATTTCCACCGCATGCTGTCAGTGCAGCTACTGCTCCGACAAATACTCCAAATATCGCAATTCTTTTTTTCATCTGGTCTGAATCTCCTCTTCATTATTAAATAAGCAATACTTCATTTATACCATATTTTGCTCTCTCTTTAAAGTGTTTCTTCCGAATTTCCTTATATTTCATAAAAGGGGGGACAATAAGCGGCAAAATTGTTCTCTTAAGCGAACCACTATTGTCCGCCGGCTATATCTGTCCTTGGATATCCTCGTACACTTACTGATATCTGTCTTAAAAATATTTACCATCTTCTGTGCTTCTTTTTCATCATATACAACGGCATTCACTTCAAAATTCAACTGAAAACTACGAATATCCATATTCGCTGTTCCATAGCTATAGACTTTTTCATCAATAATAATGCCCTTTGCATGCAGGAAACCGTCATCATATGTATAGCAGTTAGCTCCTGCCATTACCATATCCCCTACATAAGAGTACGTTGCCCAATATACAAATGGATGGTCCGGCTTGCATGGTATCATGATATTTACCTCTACTCCGGAATAAATTGCAATTATAAGCGCATTAAAAATAGATTCATCCGGTATAAAATACGGTGTCTGTATATAAATGCTTTTTCTTGCTTTGTAAATCAGTCTCAAATAATTATTCCTGATATTCTGCAATGCAGAATCGGGACCACTCGAAACAATCTGTATCGTTGTATTTCCCTTTTTAATATTAGGAGTCAAAAAATACTTTTCCTGTTGAAATAAATTTTCTCTCGCGGCATAATTCCAGTCTAAAATAAACCTGATCTGCAGCGTACTCACTGCACTTCCTTCTATCCGTAAATGGGTATCTCTCCAAAACCCAAATTTCTTAGACATTCCGATATATTCTTTTCCAATATTGAACCCGCCTACGTATGCAATCTCATTATCAATAATTACAATTTTGCGATGATTCCGGTAATTAATACGTAGATGCAGACGACGCATGGTAGCCGGAAAAAAAGTAACAACTTTGATTCCTGATTTTTCCAATTTATTCCAATAACTTCTGGGAACAGCCCGACAGCCCATTCCATCAAACAGAATACGGACTTCCACACCCTCTTCTATTTTTTTCAATAGCACTTCTTTAATCCTGTTAAAGAGGACATCATTACGAATAATATAATACTGAATATGAATAAACTTTTCTGCTCTTTTGATATCTTCAATTAAAGCATCAAATTTCTCGTTACCATCGGTAAATACTTTAACACAGTTATCATTTGTCAAAATAGAACCACCGCTATGCAGATTATAATACACTAAGTCGAAAAATCCCTTTAATTCCGGATTTTCCTTTTCCATCTCTCTGTTCTCAATTCTGTGTTCCTGTTGTCTGATTGCTTCGTTTATTCGATCTTCTATTTCTTTCAGCCGGAACATTTTTCTCTTATGCGTATCCGTACCCGCAAACAGATAAATGATAAAACCAACGATGGGAACAGAATAGAGC
>JAEWWQ010000346.1 GCA_023458855.1 Bacillota bacterium | reverse complement strand
GGAAAGGGATTTCAGACTCTGCAGGCACTATATGCAATTGGCTCCGGAGGAATCTTTGGAAAAGGTTTGGGGCAGAGTATGCAGAAGCTTGGATTTATTCCTGAGGCCCAGAATGATATGATTTTTTCAATTATTTGCGAAGAGCTTGGTTTATTTGGAGCAATTGCCATTATTCTCCTATTCATGCTGTTGATCTGGAGATTTATGATTATAGCGAATAATGCACCGGATTTATTTGGCGCATTATTGGTAGTTGGAGTTCTGGGACATTTTGCGATACAGGTCATTCTGAATATTGCTGTTGTTACCAATACCATACCCAATACGGGTATTTCATTACCTTTTATCAGTTACGGTGGTTCTTCTGTTATGTTCTTGTTAATTGAAATAGGATTAGTATTGAGTGTAGCCAGAGGAATTAAATTTGGTGAAGTATAGCGGGGTACAAGATACCAGATATGGATGCAGTCATATAATAGAATAGGTCATATTTTTATAAAATATAAAGCATGAGGGTACATTCGTGGATTCTATTCAAATTGAAGGCGGCATACCATTACAGGGACAGATAAAGATACAGGGTTCAAAAAATGCAACGTTACCGATTCTTGCAGCAACAGTACTCATTCATGGAATAAGCAGAATTGATAATTGCCCAATGATTGCAGATGTAAATGCGATGGTTAAGTTATTGCAGAATATCGGCTGTGCTGTTACTTTTGAAAACCATTCGATTATTGTGGATGCAACAAGGGTTCGGGAAAGCAGGCTGCCCAAGGAAGAGGTCATAAAAATGCGCTCTTCGTTTATGCTGATGGGTGCATTGCTTGGAAGATTAAAGCAAGTGTCTTTGGATTATCCGGGAGGATGCGTGATAGGCAAACGACCGGTTGATTTTCATTTACAGGCTCTGAAAAATCTTGGAATTACAATTGAAGAGGAAGAAAACAGCATAATAGCTTTTACAAAACGATTGATTGGAAATGATATCCATCTGCCGTTTGCAAGTGTAGGTGCGACCGAAAACTGCATTCTGGCTGCGGTGCGTGCAGAAGGAAATACCAGGATCTATAATGCAGCAAAAGAGCCGGAAATAATGGCATTATGCCAGTTCCTGAATCAGGCAGGCGCCAAAATACAGGGAATGGGGACGGCATGTATTACGATCGAAGGGGTTGCAGGACTGCATGGTGCGGTATTCCGAGTGCCAAGTGACAGGATCGTTGCAGGAACATATGTATTTGCCTGCGTGGCATGTGGTGGAGAAATATCTCTTTTACAGGCACCAGTTAAGCAAATGGATAGCATGATTTCCTGTGCGGAGCAAATGGGCAGTAAAATTGTAGCAGAAGGAAATCAGTTAAGGATATCAAGGCATGGACCAATTCATGCAATGCCTTACATAAAAACAGCAATATACCCGGGATTTCCAACTGATATGCAATCAGTACTTATGGTTGCCTGTGCATTGGCTGATGGAACCAGCAGGATAGAAGAAACTATATTTGAAAATCGTTTTAAGATAGTCAAAGAATTGAAAACGATGGGTGCCAGAGCTGTTGTTGACGAAACCAATGCGTATATTACAGGTGTTGGCAGATTACAGGGAAAACACGTGATAGCGGAGGAATTAAGGGGAGGTGCTGCACTTGTAATAGCGGGAATGGCGGCATATGGCATAACCGTGGTTAGTAATAAATACTTTATTGACAGAGGATATGAAGATATCTGTAAGGATCTGAGCAGATTAGGTGCCAAAATAAGTGTTGAGTGAGGCAGGAAGATGCATATTTTGAAAAAAAATGAGAAAAACAATGCAAAAAAGAATATATCGGTTGCCACATTTGAAAAAAAAGTAAGATTGCTGCTTATTGCATGTGTGGTTCTGGTGTTACTGATTGCAGGTATTTTTGTCTATGAAAAATATACAATCCGAACGGTTTATGTAGAGGGGAATACACATTATACGGATGAAGAAATAAAAGATATGGTAATAGATGGAAAATTAAGTAATAATTCTATCTATTTATCCATATTATATAGGAATAAGGAAATTAAGGATGTCCCATTTATCGAAACCATGGATGTGTCTATCCTCTCTCCTGACACCATACAGATAAATGTATATGAAAAGGCGCTTGCCGGATATGTTGAATTTCTGGGACGATATATGTATTTTGACAAAGATGGAATCATCGTTGAGAGCTCTGACGAGAAAACAGCCGGAATTCCGCAGGTGACGGGGCTCAAATATGGATATGTGGTACTATATCAGAAGCTTCCGGTAGAAGATGAGACTATTTTTAAACAGATACTGAATATTACTCAGTTATTGAATAAATACGGCATTTCTACAGATAAGATTTATTTTGATGATGCACTGGATATGACATTATACTTTGGGGAAGCTAAAGTTATGATAGGCGGAGAGGATTACCTGGATGAAAAGATAATGAAGCTGAAATACATCTTACCTGAGCTTGAAGGAAAGAAGGGAACTTTAAGGATGGAAAGTTATTCTGAAGATACAAAAAACATAACATTCCAATTGGAATAATTTCCCGACAAAAAAGAGAAGAAAATGAAAAAATGTGTTGATAAATTCACAAAAAAATTATATTATGAGATATGTGGAGTTTAAATGGGAATAAGAAGGAGGAACTACCTTGCTTGAAATTAAGACAAATGATGCAGAAACTGCTGCAAAAATCATCGTAGTAGGCGTTGGTGGAGCAGGCAATAATGCTGTAAATAGAATGATTGATGAAAATATAGACGGGGTTGATTTTATTGGCCTTAATACAGATAAACAGGCTTTACAGTTATGTAAGGCTCCTAAGTTGCTTCAAATCGGGGAAAAGCTGACGAAGGGACTTGGAGCAGGTGCTAAGCCTGAGATTGGTGAAAAAGCTGCTGAAGAAAGTGCAGAAGAGATTGCTGCGGCAGTAAAAGGTGCTGATATGGTGTTCGTAACCTGTGGTATGGGTGGCGGAACCGGAACAGGTGCAGCTCCGGTTGCAGCTAAACTGGCAAAGGATATGGGTATTTTAACTGTGGGTGTTGTTACAAAACCTTTCCGTTTTGAAGCAAAGGCACGTATGGTAAATGCAATTTCAGGAATTGAAAAATTAAAAGAAAGTGTAGATACTTTAATAGTAATACCAAATGATAAACTTTTGGAAATCGTTGACCGCAGGACAACAATGCCAGATGCATTAAAAAAAGCGGATGAAGTATTGCAGCAGGCAGTACAGGGCATTACAGATCTGATTAATCGACCGGCAATTATCAATCTTGATTTTGCAGATGTACAGACAGTTATGAAGGACAAGGGTATTGCACATATTGGTATTGGTGTAGGCAAGGGTGATGATAAAGCCAGTGAGGCTGTTAAAATGGCGGTAGAAAGTCCATTACTTGAGACGACGATTAGCGGTGCCACACATGTTATTATCAATGTATCCGGTGATATTACACTGGCAGATGCTTCTGATGCGGCAAGTTATGTACAGGAACTGGCAGGTGATGATGTCAACATTATCTTTGGTGCCATGTATGACGAGTCGTCGACGGATGCCTGCACGATTACAGTAATTGCAACAGGATTGGAAGAGCAGCCTGTACAAAATAAATTTGCGGGAAGTTTTTCTTATGGCAGTAAACCGGGAGCAGTTCCGAGTGTAAAACCAAAGACAGCAGCATTAACAGGTGCAGGATTAACTCCTTCTGTTTCATCTGTTGGGACAACCCCTATTAAGCCAATTACAGGTATTCAGAAACCGCATGATTTAAGAAGTAATGTAGAAGAGAAATCATTAAAAATACCAGATTTTTTACAAAGAAATAAATAAAAGAGAAATATATAACAAAGAAATATATAACAAAAAGACCATTTGGATGAATCCAGATGGTCTTTTTGTTTACTCTATAGGAATATCATGTTATGTAAACTGATAAAGCTATGATTCCTATAGAGTAAAAAGCACTCCGTGCAGGATGTGCACTCGCTTTCAAGGAAGAAATCCTCCCAATGGTCGGATGCGCTCGGCGCTTCTATAGGAATATTCGTCCAAAAATCAGACTTGTCCATTGTTTTTGCAGTTTTTTGTAGATAAATTTGGAGATTTATGTACGTTAATCTGACAAAATTCATACCATAAAGTTGTCTATAATGAGTACCAGACAATGAGTAATCCATTTATTGGGTGACTCAGAGGACAAAGGAGGTGAATCGTGTATTACGAAGTTTATATAGATAGTTTGTTCTTTACAAATCTGTGCCTGAACCTGCTGCTGCTAAGTCTGTTGAGAAAAATACAAAAGTGTACTGCCACGCACTTACGTATATTATCCGGAGCAGCATTCGGTGCATTCTGTGAGTGCATACTTGTTGTAATGGTACCATGTCCGATATGGATAAAAATGGTGCTTGCCTATGGATTGGTGAGCGTCATTATGGTAAAAATAGGACTTCGTATTACAGAACTAAATCAACTTTTACGAAGCACAGTTCTGTTGTTTATAATGGCTTTCACATTTTATGGGGCAATGGATTTTTTACTGAATCAAATGCAGCTCATAAAAGGACATCGGATCAAAGTAATGGAATTACTAAGTATGGCATATGCAGCTTACTGGTTCTTAAAATGGTTTCTTATAAAAATATCTGATAAAAGGAGCCGGGAAAGATACCGAGTACATATTATAAGTTCCGGAAAAGAGATGAATATAATGGCGCTGCTGGATACAGGAAATGGATTACAGGATCCTATCAGCGGTCAGCCAGTTTCTATTATTGAAGAAGAAGCAATGCAATGTCTAAAGCCATATGAGGAACA
>JAEWWQ010000345.1 GCA_023458855.1 Bacillota bacterium | reverse complement strand
CTATGGGAATCGGCGGCATTATGCGTGCTCTTCGTACCATTCCTGTTATGGCAGAATTTGCAAAAGATATGGAAGAAGTCTGTCCGGATGCTTACTTTTTAAATTATACGAACCCAATGGCCATACTGACAGGTTATATGAATCGCTACACCAAGATCAACACGATTGGGCTTTGTCACAGCGTACAGGTTTGCTCCGAAACTTTATTAAAAGAATTGGGAATGGAGGATAAATTAGAAGGCCGCACAGAATTCATTGCTGGAATCAATCATATGGGATGGCTCCTAAAGTTACATGATAAGGAGGGTAATGATTTATACCCGACTATTCGAAAGAAGGCGTTTGAAAAAAATAGCACCGAAAAACATAAAGATATGGTTCGATTTGAATATATCAATCACCTTGGATATTACTGTACGGAATCCAGTGAACATAATGCAGAATATAATCCTCTTTTCATCAAATCAAACTATCCTGAAATGATTGAAGATTATCAGATTCCTTTAGACGAATACCCTCGCAGATGTATAAAGCAAATCAGCGAATGGGAAGAGGAGAAAACAAAAATTCTGAATCATGGAAAAATAAATCATGAGCGTTCCAAAGAATATGCTTCTTACATTATGGAAGCAATTGCCACCAATATTCCTTATAAAATCGGTGGCAATGTCCTGAATCATGGGCTGATCGATAATCTTCCTTCCGATGCCTGTGTGGAAGTCCCTTGTCTCGTCGATGGAAGCGGCATTACTCCATGCCATGTCGGTCGTCTCCCTGTGCAGCTGGCTGCCATGAATATGACTAATATCAATACCCAGCTGCTTACCATAGAAGCCGCCTATACCAAGGATCGTAACTATATCTATCAGGCTGCCATGCTCGATCCACATACCTCCAGTGAATTGAATATTGCTGACATGAAAGCAATGGTAGATGAACTGCTCACAGCCCACGGTGATTATATGAAAATGTATCGCTGACTCTACAATTGAAAAATACTGTTGGTATCTACCAGTTTGTCTGCAAGTTTTCGCAGGACTGTAACTTCGCTTCCTACATTATTTACTGCGGCTGTAAGTTCAGCCGTAGATGCAGACGTTTCCTCTGTACTTGCTGCATTTTCTTCGGAAATGGCACTCAGATTACTTATGATCTCTACTACTGTTTTTCTTACATCATCCAGTTTGCTTGTAATGGATGAGACATTTTCAATCTGATCGGTAGAATGGCTGATGCCCTCAAAAACCAGTGCAAAATTACTCTTTGTCTTATTTAAACTGTCATTTTGTATATCAATGGTATCTCTTACCCCGTGCATGGTATCAACCGCCCGATTTGAATTTTCGATTAATGTTTGTATGATAGTGCCAATTTCTTTTGCAGACATACTGGATTGCTCTGCCAGCTTTTTAATCTGATCAGCAACAACTGCAAAACCTCTTCCTGATTCGCCGGCCCTTGCTGCTTCAATAGATGCATTCAGCGACAAAAGGTTGGTTTCTTCTGCTATTGAAGTAATCACAATGGCAGCCTGCTGAATTTTTTGTGCAAATTCATTTGTCTCATTTGTCTGCTCATAGATTGCATTGATTTCCTTTTTGGTCTTTTCATTTACATCATTCAGTTCCTCCAGGGTTTGCATTGCAATGGAAGCAGACCCTCTCATCTCATCTGCATTCTCATGCAGTAAGGTCACAGCTTTTGATGCGCTTTCTATATCTTCTCCCATGAATATTGTCTGTTCCGATGCCTTTTGGGTCGATTCTGCCTGCGATACAGCACCTACAGCAACTTCTTCTACCGCCTTTTCGATTTCTTCGGTTGTATTGGATGTCTGTTCTGCTACCTGCTCAAGTTCTTCTGATGCAGACAATAAAACGGATGCATTTTCCTGAATCTCTTTTATCAATCTGATGAAGGAGTCTTTCAGTTTCTTTGTTGCTGATGCAATTTCTCCAATCTCATCCTTGCGCCTGCAATCCCTCTCCTCTTCTTCATAATTCAAAAAACCTTCCGACAATTTATCCAGGTTTGCAACATTCCGGTCAATTGCATTTGTTAACCTTCTGACAACAAGGAGTATGGTTACTATGGATACTATAAGTATCAATGTAACTATGCTTCCAATTATCAATATTATATTTTTTATAATTTCGTTAACCTGTTCTTTTTTATCTGCTGCAACAAACATGCCCACAGTTTCACCTGTCCCTGCCTGTTTAATCGGAACATAATACGCATAATATTGTTCCTCGTTGATCATTGCACTCTGCGTAAAATATTCCTTACCTTGTTCCAGCACGGTATCAGTAATATCATCAGATGCCTTTGTTCCGGTCAGTCTGTTTCCGCTTTCATCTGTGATAGTAGTTGCAATTCTTTCATTTCCCCAAAAAAACGATGCCTGTATTCCTACATTTTCGAAAATTGTATCTATTACCTGATTATTTCCGCTGATCTGAATATCTCCTTTGTATACGGCACCTTCCTCATTTTTCTCATATTTCTTATCATTAGCAAATTCATATGACTCTATTCCGGTAATTGCTGTTGCCTTTAACTGCTGTTCAATTTCGTCTGTCACTTCCTTTTTGATCATATCTGCGCTAGTAAAAATTGATATCGCACCAATCAAAATTGTTGGAATTAATGTGATTATTAAAATTTTACCTCTTAGCTTCATTTTCTTCCTCCAGTATGGTATTCTATATTTTTTTCATCAATCTGTAATGCCTATGCCGTATTTATGCTTTTCACCCACAGTAATTTTACATTTACGCTCATAAATGTTTTCCTCCCTTCGCGCACTACGTCTGTAGCTATATATTATATAGTTACAGATTATTATACTGCAACTATATAAATATTATAATTAGGTCATAAAAAGGGGAGGTGCCTTATGCAAGACATAGATTTTAAAAAAATAGGTCAAAAAATTAAAGAAACCAGAATCAACCGCAATCTCACACAGGAAAATATCGCAGACCGAATCGGAATTAATACCAGTCATATCTCAAACATCGAAACCAATAAAACAAAAGTGTCCCTGACTACACTCGTTCACAT
Source organism: Bacillota bacterium (assembly GCA_023458855.1). GTDB lineage: Bacteria > Bacillota > Clostridia > Lachnospirales > Lachnospiraceae > SZUA-378. The sequence continues at coordinate 636 of JAEWWQ010000345.1, read as the reverse complement.
CTGCAATACGCTCGGTGTTTCCGTGGACTATATTTTAGAAAATGAACTTACTAATAGTTCATGTGCATTAGAACGTGAGATTCTGAATGAAGTACAGAAATTTAATAAGGAAAAAAAAGAACAAATACTTAGAATTGCAAAAGTTTTATAAAAAAAACGATGAAAAGAAGCATTTATCTCTTTTCATCGTTTTTATATCACACTTACTCTCTATTCCTGTTTAAGTCACTCATCCATTAACACGATGTCAAATTCAAATGGGAATTCTCTTACCTTTTTTTCTAAAAAATCTACCTGATATCCGGTTCCGTCTTTGTAAAAGAAGCCATGTTCCAATTCAATTTTCGCATAACACATATTTTCATCATCCTCGTTGTTATGTTCAAAATACCATGGTTCAAAAACTTTTATTAATTTCTCCCGAATATCCTTATTTTCTTCTTTCAACGGATGTCCGGCGTTATATCCTTTTCCGCTAAAACTATATAAATCTTTACAGAAAGCTGCATTTTTATTTTGCATGATTTCCTTTACTTTACGGGAACTGGCATAGGTAACAATCCAAAAAGCTCCGTTATCATAATATGTATCTACGACCCGGACTGATGGTACATTATCAATTGTCGTTGCTAATGC
>JAEWWQ010000344.1 GCA_023458855.1 Bacillota bacterium | reverse complement strand
CCCAAGGTACGGAGCGGAAGCATTGAAACAGGCATTGATCGATAAAGGAAGTATAGGGAAAGAAGGAAAATAAAAAGTATGATTACGGATACCAGAAATTCGAAATATGCAAAGGTCAGTTCTCTTCCAAGCAATGCAGTCACATGGACAGACGGACTGTGGGCGGATACGATGAAGATGTGTGAGGATTCTATGATACCTCAACTGAAGCGGATGTTCGACGCTAAAGATATCAGCCATGTAGTAGAAAATTTTCGTATCTGCGCCGGAGAAGCAGAAGGAGAGCATGAAGGAACGGTATTTGGTGACGGAGATTTCTATAAATGGATGGAAGCATTTTTGTACACTTCCATGTCAAAATATGGTGAGATACCAAAAGAATTTGACGATTATATTGATTTAATAGCAAGAGCTCAGCAGCCGGACGGATATCTGTCCACCAAGCAGATCATTGGTGAAAAAAGGGCAAATGGAATAAAACGCATGGGAGACGTAAACGATTTTGAAGTATATAATTTCGGGCATCTCTTTACCTGCGCAAGTCTTCATTACCGGATGACCGGAAAAGATAATCTTTTGAGAGTAGCTTCGAAAGCTGCGGATTACCTTGATTGTTTATACAAGGAGGCCGCAAAAACAGGAGAGGTGCAGACGGCAGTCTGTCCGTCCCATTACATGGGATTAGTAGAATTGTACCGTACTACAGGAGAAAAGAAATATTTAGAGCTGGCTAAGCTGGCAGTAGCACTTAGGGATTCCGTCAAGAACGGAACTGATGACAATCAGGACAGAATCCCGCTTAAGAAACATAATAGAATGATCGGGCATGCGGTCAGAGCTAATTATTTATATGCCGGAGTTGCTGATTTATGTGCTGAGATTGAAGATGGAGAATATCTGGAAATGCTTCATCTTGTCTGGAAAAGTCTGATGAATCATAAAATATATCTTACAGGGGGATGCGGAGCTCTATATAATGGTGTTTCACCATATGGTAATTTCTTTGTGGATCAAAAAATACATCAGGCTTATGGATACGAATATCAGCTTCCCAATATTACAGCCTATAACGAGACTTGTGCCAATATCGGTCTGGTTATGTGGGCGTATAGGATGTTTACGATAGAACCAAAGGCGGAGTATTTTGACATCATAGAAAGAACCATGTTAAATGTGAATCTTGCCGCGGTAAGTCTGGACGGAAGGAAATACTTCTATGAAAATATGCTTCGTCGTACAAAAAAGCTGGAATATGAAATGGTCTGGTCCTTGCAGAGAACAGAGTATATCACAAGCTATTGCTGTCCGCCGAATCTGGCCCGTGTGCTGGCACAGAGCACAGAATATGCGTATCGTATAACCAAAGATTCTGTTTATCTTGGAATGTACGGAGCGAGCAGGGCAACCGTTCAATTGGAAAGTGGTGCACATTTTGAACTGGTCCAGGAAACAGAGTATCCTTATGAAGGACATATTTATTTCAGATTCGAAAATGTGAAAGAAGATGCCAGAACAACGATGCAAGTAAGAGTACCCTCGTGGGTTGAAAACGGGTACATTATGGATACCAACGGAAATAAAAGAGTGCTGGAAGAAAAGGATGCTGGCAGTTATATAGCGGTAGAATTCCAAAGTCTGACTGCCCAGACCTTGGAAATTTATTTTGAAATGCCTGTCCGTTTTACCATATCAAATCCAATGGTGGAAGAAAACACCAATCAGGCAGCAATAGAAAGGGGTCCATTGATATATTGCATTGAATCCATGGATGCGGACCTGGATACCCTTGATGACTTGTTGTTGAACTATGGAGGCGAATTTGAGACGGTTCCGTTTGTCATTGATAATCGAAAAATTATTGCTCTTGAGACGCAGATATATGCATTGCAACGAAGCAATTTTGAAAGGAACCAATTATATCAGAGATTGAAGGATACCTCTGTAAATAAGATAAAGATTCGTTTGATTCCTTATTTTGCATGGGATAACAGAGGATTCGGAGAAATGAAGATTTGGCTTCCTTTATCTTATGGAAGGATGGAATAGGGAGAAAAAATATGGGATTAAAAGAGAATTTTGTGAATCCGCCGAATCAATACAGACCGATTCCATTCTGGTCATGGAATGATGAATTAAATACAACGCAGCTAAATAGCCAGATCAAGGAATTGAAAAGAGGTGGAAATGGTGGATTTTTTATGCATGCCCGCTCCGGTCTCAAGACGAAATATCTGTCAGAAGAATGGTTTGAAGCAATTCAGACTGGAATTGATACAGCTAAAAAAGAAGGGATGAATGCCTGGATCTATGATGAAGAGGGCTGGCCAAGCGGATTTGGAGGTGGATTGGTACCGGAACAGTCACCGGATTTTCATGCCAAATTCATTACTCTGGAAGAGATTGAAGAAGATTCCCCCATTGATAAGGAAAAGATCCTATTTGCCTATTCTTACGATCAGAATAGCAAACAGCTGAAAAAGATGGGGAATGAGATTAATGATTGCTGTAAAGAGAGACAGCATTTGTTTATTGTCTACAAGCATACCAATCCTTATTATATAGACACTCTGAATAAACGAGCCGTAGAAGCATTTCTGAAATGTACCCACGAGGCATATTATGAGCGGTTCCGGGAATCCTTTGGAAAAGAACTGCATGGTTTTTTTACAGACGAACCGAGGCTTACCTGTAATAATTTTGGTGACATTGCCTGGTCAGACGATTTGCCGGATACTTTTTATAAACGCTGTGGGTATGATGTCACTTTGCATTTGCCAATGTTGTTTTGTGAAATCGGTGATTATGAAAAGATACGATATGATTTCTGGGAAACTGTAAGTGCCATGTTTGCGGAAAACTACATGCGGACAATTTATGACTGGTGTGAAGCGCATCAGTGTAAAGTGACCGGACATATCATGATGGAGGAAAGTATTTTCAGTCAGATGACGAGTACCGCCGGTGTTATGCCTTTTTATGAGTACATGCATGTACCGGGTATTGATTGGCTTAGGAGACGTATCGACTCACCGGTAATTGGTAAACAGGCAGGTTCTGTTGCCTGCCAATTGGGAAAAAAACAAGTGCTGACAGAATCTTATGCTTTATGTGGATGGAATGTATCATTTGAAGAATTAAAGTGGATTGCAGAGTGGCAGTT
>JAEWWQ010000343.1 GCA_023458855.1 Bacillota bacterium | reverse complement strand
TCTCGGAATAGATTCCACTGAATTTGCTGTTGCAATAAATAATACCTTAGACAAATCTATCGGAATTTCTACATAATGATCCCTGAATTTATGATTCTGCTCAGAATCTAATACCTCCAACAATGCGGCTGCTGTATCGCCTTTATAATCACTGCTCATCTTGTCAATCTCATCTAATAAGATCAGTGGATTTTTAACGCCCGCATTTTTGAGTCCCGTCACGATTCTTCCCGGCATTGCCCCTACATATGTCTTCCGATGCCCGCGGATCTCTGCTTCATCACGCACACCTCCCAAAGATATGCGCACATACTTCTTATTCAGTGCTGTTGCAACGGAATGGGCGATGGATGTCTTACCGGTCCCAGGCGGTCCAACCAGACATATAATCGGACTCTCACCCTGACTGGTAAGGCTTCTGACTGCCAGGAATTCCAACATACGCTCTTTTACTTTTTCAAGACCATAATGCTCTTCATTCAATGTGATCTCGGCCTTCCCTATGTCTAAGTTATCTTTTGAAACTTTGTCCCAGGGAAGTTCTAATAAAGTTTCAATGTATGCCCGTTGCATGCTGCTTTCTGAGCTATTACCGGAAATACTCTTAAAGCGTGAGATCTCTTTTTGAATCTTATCCCTGACTTCCTTGCCCGCCTTCAGTTTCTTTAATTCTGACTCAAACTGGTCCGCATCGGAATAGGAATTATTTTCTCCCAGCTCTTCCCTGATATAGCCCAGCTGTTCTCTTAAGATATATTCTTTTTGGTTCTTTTCAACTTTGGCTTTTATCTGCTCTGCAAGATCCGATTTGATTTTTGCAATCTCTATTTCATTATACAACACATTTGATAAATAAGCATAACGTTCCTTTTCATCAATGGCTTCCAGTACTTTTTGCTTCACAGTGTAGCTCACCGGAGTATTGATAGCAATGCTATCTAATAATTTCCCAAGCTTTCTGGCATGTTCAAACTGCTGGATCAGAGATTTCCCGGTTTTTGGATGATACTGTTTATACTGCGTAAACAGTTCTTCCATCTCACGTATCATCGCTTCCTCTTCATTTTCCCTGTAATCTGTAGTATCTGTTTCAATTATTTCCACATCTGCAAGCAGGTATTCCTGAATTTCATTATCAATATTATGTAACGCAGCCCTCTTTTCTCCATCTACTAATACCCTGACAATATTATTCGGTAATTTTGTTACCTGCTTAATTATTGCGATTGTACCTGTATGATACAGTCTGTCATAATCCGGATCATCAATATCCGAGTCTTTCTGCGTAATCAAAAATATCTTTTGATTATCCATCATTGCCTGTTCTACTGCCTGTATCGACTTTTTCCTGCTCAGATCAAAATGGATAATCGTATCAGGCAATATTGTTAACCCTCTTAACGCGACCGCAGGTATCTTAATTGTTGTTTTTTCTTCCTTTTTCTTTCTTGGCATACTCTCTCTCCAATGTCGTAACGAAATCCTCGGGCTCTTTTTCATCTTTTTATAGCATAAACGCCACCCCAAAGTGGGCGGCGTTTAAAGTATATCTTCTTTACTTCGCTTTCTTTAACTTTTCACGATGTACAATCAGCGGCTCACTGGTTCCTTCTACTGCGCCCTTTGTTATGGTACAACTTTCAATTGTTTCATCAGAAGGAATCCGATACATCAAATCCATCATAACACTTTCCATAATGGAACGCAAACCTCTTGCTCCTGTCTTTCTCTCCATTGCCTGCTTTGCAATTAATTCAATTGCATCAGGTTCAAAGTGAAGCATTACATCATCAAATTCAAATAATTTTTGATACTGCTTTATCAATGCGCTTTTTGGTTCTTTTAAGATTCGGATCAGTGCCTTATCATCCAATCCCTCTAAAGACACATTGATTGGTACACGCCCTACAAATTCAGGAATCAGTCCATACTTTACAAGATCCTGCGGAGTCACTTTATTCAACAGCTCGCTAATCTCTTTTTCTCCCTTATCTGCAATCTCAGCATTAAATCCGATTGAATTACGGTCCAGCCTTGCTTCGACGATTTTCTCCAGGCCGTCAAAAGCACCACCACAAATAAATAAAATATTACTGGTATCTATCTGGATAAGTTCCTGATGCGGATGTTTTCTACCACCCTGCGGCGGAACAGATGCTACTGTTCCTTCAATGATTTTGAGCAGAGCCTGCTGTACACCTTCACCTGAAACATCTCTTGTAATAGACACGTTTTCGCTCTTTTTGGTAATTTTATCAATTTCATCAATATAGATAATGCCATACTGGGCACGCTCTACTTCGTAATCAGCGGACTGAATCAGTTTGAGAAGTATATTCTCAACATCCTCACCCACATAACCTGCTTCTGTTAATGTTGTAGCATCTGCAATTGCAAATGGTACGTTAATAATTTTTGCCAAGGTCTGTGCCAGTAACGTTTTACCTGAACCGGTCGGACCTACCATTATAATATTGCTTTTCTGTAATTCAACGTCCGGATCCTTCTCAGAAGTAACACGTTTATAATGATTATAAACTGCAACGGAAAGCACTTTCTTAGCTTCCTCCTGCCCAATTACATAATCATCCAGAAATTCCTTGATTTCTACCGGTTTTAGAAGGTTGATCTCTGGAGATGCGGAATCTTCTGTTTCTTCATCATCAAATTCATCCTCCAGAATGTCTGCACAGATTTCTATACATTCATCACAAATATAGACACCTTCCGGTCCTGCAATCAATTTTTTTACCTGATCCTGGGTCTTATTACAAAAAGAACATCTTACGTCAGAATTCTTTCCTGCCATTTTAAACTCCCAACTTATTTAGGTATTATTTATTTTCTTCTGCTGCATTGGAACGTGTCGTAATAACACGATCAATCAGTCCATATGCCTTTGCCTCTTCAGCTGTCTTCCAATTGTCTCTTTCTGTATCGGCTGCCACTACATCATAAGGCTGCCCCGTATTTGCTGCTAATATGCGGTTCAGCTTTTCTTTTGTCTGTAAGATATGCCTTGCAGTAATTTCGATCTCTGTTGCCTGCCCCTGGGCACCGCCCGACGGCTGATGAATCATGATCTCTGCATTCGGAAGTGCAAATCTCTTTCCCTTTGCACCGCCTGCCAGCAGAAAGGCACCCATGCTGGCTGCCATGCCCAGACAGTTAGTAGACACATCACATTTAATGAATTGCATCGTATCATAGATAGCCATTCCGGCTGTCACCGATCCCCCGGGGCTGTTAATATATAGATGAATATCCTTTTCCGGATCTTCCGCTTCCAGAAATAATAACTGAGCGACAATTACACTTGCTGATGTTTCACTGACTTCCTCGCCTAAAAAGATAATTCTTTCTTTCAAAAGTCTTGAATAGATATCGTAAGATCTTTCGCCTCTACTTGTCTGCTCAATGACATAAGGTATTAAGCTCATGATAATTCCTCCTAAGAAAACTATTTCCAAACAATCTGTTTCGTCTGGATTCACCTATTATCATAACGCAATATAAATCCATTTACAATGAAGGGAATCACAAATTCATAGATTTTTAATATACTTTATTCTTATTTTTCTTTTGCGGAACTTACTACAAATTCAACTGCTTTTTGAATTGCAATGTCTTCTTTAATGTTCTTTGTCTCATATTCTCCAACCATACCCTTGATCTTTTCAAGATCCATCTGGTATTGAGAAGCCATTTTTTCTAATTCTTTATCAAATTCTTCGTCAGTTACTTCAATTTTTTCAGCAGCAACAATTGCTTCCAGAACTAATCTTGACTTGATTCTTTTCTCAGCCTGCGGCTTTGTCTGTTCCATGAATGTCTCCGGTGTCAGACCTGTAAACTGGAAATATTGCTCTATGCTTAATCCCTGTTGCTGAATTCTTTGCGCAAAATCCTCTACCATCTGTCTTTGCTGTGTCGCAAGCATTGGTTCCGGAATATCCATTTTGGCATCTTCTATGATTGCTTCAATAACCGCATCTTCTTTTGCACGTTTCGCATCAGCTTCTTTCTTTTCAGTCAGCTTTTTCTTAATATCTTCCTTGTACTCAGCCAATGTCTCGAATTCTGATACTTCTCCTGCAAATTCATCATTCAATTCCGGAAGTTCTTTTTCTTTGATTTCTTTTACCGTACATTTAAATAC
>JAEWWQ010000342.1 GCA_023458855.1 Bacillota bacterium | reverse complement strand
GGTTATTTTAATGAGGACTTTATGGGATATCAGGGATTTCTGCATTGCAAAATGCAACCCTATTCTATCCAAATCTTCAAAAAAGAAAATGGAGGAAAGAGATATGATGAAAAATAAAAAAATACTGGCAACTGTTTTAACAACCGTGATCTGCCTGGTAGCTGTTACAGGTTGTGGACAATCGCCAGCAAGTTCTGAAACCACCCAGTCAGGTGAGGAATCAGCAAATGTAAGTGGAGCTGAAGCAACAGACGTTTCTGCCCAAAATGCATCCGCAGAAGAAGTGACCATTAACTTCTGGCACCATTATAGCGCAGAATCAGCTGAAAATGAAACCCTAAATAATGATTTAATACCAAAATTCGAAGAAGAAAATCCTGGAATAAAAGTGAACGCAGTCTCGCATGAGTGGGCAGATCTACATGATAAGCTGTTAATCAGTGCACAGTCGGACACCTTACCTGACGTGGCAAGACTGGATAGCGCATGGGTACCTGAACTGCAGGCAATGGATATCCTTATACCTCTTGATGAAGAAATGAGTGATTTTAATGACATAAGTAGTGGACTTTTGGAAAGTGCCATGAGCACAGCAGTAATAGGGGATCATACCTATGGGCTTGCCTTGAATACAAATTCGAAAATCTTATTCTATAATGTGAAAGCCTTTGAAAAGGCAGGAATAGAAGCACCTAAGACAATGGAAGAATTTGTGGAAGATGCAAAGAAGCTGTCAGGTACCAACGACAATGGACAGCAGGTCTGGGGGTATGATGAACCAGCTCTCTCAGGATGGAATGTTTGTCCGTTTATATGGAGCTGTGGCGGTGAAATTGTTAGTCCTGATCAGACAACAGCAACTGGGTATATCAATAGCAAAGAAACGGTAGAAGCGATTCAGATGCTTAAAGATCTATATGATGCCGGAGCAATTACAGGTTGGAATAGCGGAGACATCCCTATGACAGATGGCTTTGGCACAGAACGCTACATGATGCTGTTAGAAGGACCTTGGAAGGTCGCAGAGATGGAAGGCGCTTATCCGGATATGAAATATGCGACTGCCCAGATACCAGCAGGAAATGGCGGATCTCATTCTGTACTGGGAGGGGAAGATATCGCAATGTTTAAATCTGCAAATAAAGATGCGGCATGGAAATTCATGAAGTTCATGACATCAGAATATGCACAGGAGGCAATGGCTAAATGCGGACAGATTCCAGTAAATCAGAAGGCCCTTGAAAGTGATACCGTAAAAAATGCAGATTTCGCTCCGTTTATTGAGACAATCAAAACAGCTAAATCCCGGCCTACAGTTGCCTGTTGGTCAGAAATAGACAGTAATCTTACAACTGCAGTGACATCTGTTATGAATGACGAGAAAACGGCTCAGGAAGCAATGGATGAATTAGCAGCTACGATGGATACACTTCTGGCAAAATAAATGATCTGCTATCAATAGAGAAGGGAGTATATAAATGAAAAAATCATTGGGAAGAAATATACAAATAGGAATTTTATTATTACCGGGGCTTTTGCTATTTGGTATGTTTACACTCTATCCGATTGTAAAATTGTTCATAATGAGTTTTTTTGATTGGAATTTTGGCTCTATGTTTAACCAGAGCTTTATAGGGTTCGCAAACTATGCAGAAGTAATAAAAGACACATTCTTTCAGACAGCTTTTGTAAATTCTATTGTGTATACGTTTGTAACAGTTCCGGCACAGATGCTGATAGGATTGCTGGTTGCTATGCTGATAGATCAGATCCGACATCTAAAAATAGGATTTCGTGTCATGTATTATCTTCCCGTGATTACTTCATGGGTAATTGCTTCCTTAGTATTCAAATACATCTTCAATACAGAAGGATTATTAAATTATTTTCTCACAAATATAATTTCTGTTTCAAATACGAATATCAGATGGCTGGATACCAGATGGAGCGGACTGACGGTAGCTATGTTGCTGGGTACATGGAAAGGAATAGGATGGAATATGGTAGTATTTCTTGCGGCATTGCAAACAGTTCCTACAGACCTTTATGAAGTGGCATCTATTGATGGGGCAAATGCGTTAGATAAATTTTTTCATGTCATACTTCCCTGCATTAAAAGCACGATTCTCTTTGCATTGGTTATGTTGACGATAGGAGGATTTAATGTATTTACTTCAATAAAATTAATTACCGGAGGAAATCCAGGCCATCAGACGGATACCATTCTTACATGGATGTATTATAAAGCGTTCAGTGCGGGAAAGTTTGGGTATTCAGCGGCACTTTCTTTTGTCATAGCAGTAGTCCTGGGAATACTTGCATTGATACAGTTCAGACTTATGAATGCAGACAGTTAGGAGAATTTGTATGAATAAACATAGAAACAATATCGGGCAGCTCATTATGTATTTTCTATTGGCAGCAGGTCTTGTCATTGTAGTAATGCCGATGGTTTACATGGTGAGTACATCACTAAAACCAAATGGAGCATTATATAATTACCCGCCTAAATTTTTTCCTTCTATTCGTGAAATCACGTTGGAGAATTATAGGTATATTTGGGGACAGGGAAAGTTCTATTTAAATTTTATCAATAGCATTTTGGTGTCAACAATTACAGTAATTTTAGCAGCGTTGGTATCTTCAGCATTGGGATTTGTCATTGCAAGATTTCAATTTTTTGGAAAAAACTTTCTCTTTCTTTTTATTATGCTGACAATGATTATTCCGGGAACAACATTGATCGTACCTCAGTATGAACTTGCAGTAAAACTGAAATGTATTAATAATCTTTGGGGATTGATTCCTTTTTACACAGCCTGGGTAATTCCATATTCTACTTTCATGATAAAAGGATTTGTTGAAAGTGTACCCAGAGAATTGGATGAAGCAATTTACATAGATGGAGGCGGCGTTTTAACAGTATTCTTCCGCATTATTATGCCATTAGCAAAACCTGGAATTGCATCGGTTTCAATCTTTAATTTTTTAACTGCCTGGGAAGAATATCCTTGGGCAAATACAGTGATCAACGATAATATGAAAAGAACATTACCGATTGCAATTTCTGGATTTTTTGGTCAACATCAATTTACACAATGGGGATATGTATTTGCATTGTCGGTATTGAGTTTGATACCAATTTTAATTGTTTTTATTTTTTGCCAGAAATTTTTTGTTGCGGGATTAACAA
>JAEWWQ010000341.1 GCA_023458855.1 Bacillota bacterium | reverse complement strand
GTATCAGACAGATTAAAAGATAGATTTAATATCGTTATTAACGACAACCTTAAATGGGCTACTGTTTATACAGCCGGTAGGCTATATGCTCCAATCTGTTATTTTGAAAAACTTGGTTTTGATCCGTTTGAGTTTTTAAACAAAAGCGATGATGAAATCCACGGCTTTATATATAAAACGTACTCATCGGCTGAAAGCGATAGAATGTATTTTACTCCAGAGAATGCTGCAAGAATAGACTATTTCAGAAATCAGATAGAAGAATGGTACAGAAGTGAATTGCTTGCTGAATCAGAATATATGTTTCTTCTTGCCAGTCTCATAGAATCTGTGTCAAAGGTTTCAAATACTGCGGGAGTGTACGGAGCATTCTTAAAGAAGTGGGATGGACGAGCATTGAAACCAATTGATTTTATAAAGCCATCATACAATGAGTGTATGCCCAAAGATATTGCGATTTACAACGACAGAATAGAAAATATTATTTCGGACGTTGAATGTGATATTCTATATTTAGATCCACCGTACACACAAAATCAGTATGGAACACAATATCATTTGCTTGAAACACTGATTTTGAATGATTGTCCTTCTGTTAGTAAGGTGACGGGGTCTCGCCCTGTTATGCCTATGAGATCCGATTGGTCCAAAGAATATAAGGTTAATATCCTTTTCGATAAGATTATTGCTAAAACAAAAGCACGCTATATTGTCCTTAGCTATAATAACGATGGCTTAATGTCAAAAGAGTATATTGAAGCTGTTATGAAACGCTATGGAAAGCCAGAAACGTATTGCTGCAAAAAAATTGGCTATAAAAAATATCAGAATTGGAAGTCACAAAATCATAAGGAGCATTTTGAATATTTGTTCTTTGTAGAGAAAAAGGATCCTTCTGATGTCGTATATGAATCGCCGCTCAACTATATAGGAAATAAAACTCGTGTAATTGCAGAAATAAGGAAAAACCTTCCGGTCGACATAGACAGTTTTATAGATGCATTCGGAGGCGGTTTTAATGTTGGAATCAACATAAAATCTGAAAGTATCATATACAACGAGTACAATCATTTTGTCAAAGAACTTATCGAATCATTCTGGCATTATGATACATTTTCTTATATTGCCTATATAAAGAAAATTATACAACGCTTTGAATTGGAACCTGGAAACAAAGAATCTTATCTCAAAGTGCGCAATTATTACAACTCTTTTCCCGAGAATAAGCGCGACCCGCGAGTATTGCTGGTGGTTATACTATATAGCTTTCAGCAACAAATTCGTTTTAATGGAAATCATGAATTTAACAATCCTGTGGGTATGCGCTGGTTCAATGACAAAATTTTGGAAAAGCTGATAAGCTTTTCACGCCGTATAAAGGAATTAAATGTCCGATTCTACTGTTCAGATTACACGGATATGTTTCATTATGTTAATGATGGACACACTTTCATATACCTTGATCCACCGTATATGCTTACCAATGGCTCATATAATGACGGGAAACGGGGGTTTAAAGGTTGGGATACTTCGCATGAATCTGCTCTCTTTGACTTTCTGGATAGATTAAACGGTGAAGGAGGCCGATTCATGTTGTCATATGTCTTGGAGCACAAAGGCAAGATAAACCAAAATCTATTGAATTGGACGAGATGCAACAATTACCATATAATAGAGTTAGGGGATGTTCTGGGGATATCTGGAAGCCGAAGAAAGGAAATATTGGTGACCAATTATGAGCGATAAACCATTATTCGTAATCAAGCGAAATTTACAAAAATCCGCACAGACGGGACTAACCTTTCAAGATCAACTTGATAATGAAAGCTTAAAAGATATCTGCCTGAAAATAACCGGGCGCTCAGATTATAATTGTCAATATGTAGACAATGATTATAGTGATGATTTTTTGTCTAACACCTATAATAAGGGGCGACTGGCAACACTTCGCTATGGAGACTATGTGCACTTCATAACATTTTCAGAACTGGCTATTGAGGGGCGTAACTCAAGTATTCAGAGTGTCCCCACGGCATTTAATATCTTTTACATGTGTCCTTACGAAAAAAAGAAGTTGTACTATTACTTCATCTGCAAGAGTGGAAATCCTGCAACAGATTACCATATGTTCATTTATAGACTTATGCAGACAGTAGGATTTACTTTCCTGAATTTCCCCACTTCATCCGCAGCAACCAGTTTTGTAACAATTGAAGACATGATGCGAGCGCGTGATGAGAATCGCGGGACAAATAGAAGCAATAATTCCACTTATATAAGCAAAAACGAGGATGGTGAATATGAGGCATATTGTAAAACCTATGGTGCAAGCAAATATGAATCCAGCCTTATATGTTATGCAATGTCCGTGATAATTGGGCGCACAGGAAAAATCAAGTTATATGAAATATTAGAAGGAAATTTGAAGGAACTGCCGGAATCAAGTTTACAAGTCCTCAGAAAAATGGATACGGTTGATATCATAAAAACAGACTTGACTTTTGAAAAAAGAATTTTTGAAGAGAGTCGTGGTAATCAACTACGTTCTCCGAGGTATCAGTATAATTTACTTGCTAAACTTGGTGAGAAACATTGTGCCCTGTGTGGATGTACGATCCCTGATATAATTCAGGGAGCACATATTTGGCCGGTTGCGAGTATAAGGACTGCAAAATCAATCAGCATAGACGATAAAGTTCGATATGTAACAGATGGAGATAACGGTCTGTGGTTATGTGAGAATCATCATAAATTGTTTGATAGAAATATAATCGCAATTATGAGTGATGGTTACGTTAAATATAATCGTAACCTTTCCACGGCCTATATCCCTTATTTGCATACTCTTACAGAAAATACGCAATTGCCATCCATATACTTAACCAAAAACTTTAAGCATTATGTTGAGCTTCGAAATAGGGCTCTGGATGTTGCAAGTTATGTCGGATTTTAATTGCGCCACATAATTATTCGGCTGTCACCACAATTCTTTTAAGACATACAAGTACAGCCAAAAAATAGGAGGAAGAAGAAATTGACTCTTGAAAAAATGAAGACTGTGTTCACGTCTCTACCGAATTGTACAGCATGGTCTTTACAATTGTTAAAAATCAATACTTCCAAACAGAGCGGCACGTCGTATATTGGAAGGGAAATTGCTCTTTCTCCAGAAGGCACTCTGGCATCATTTGTTGCAGAAATTTCTGACCGTTATATTGATGAAAGTAAAGGGGTACTTAACTC
>JAEWWQ010000340.1 GCA_023458855.1 Bacillota bacterium | reverse complement strand
GTTATGCTCCATGTTTTTTCACCCTAACCACATTATCTGCATTCATCAAAAGAATATATTGTTTACATCTAATATAAATTAAATATTTTGCATACTCACTCTCATCTATATAAATTACATCATGAATATTATCTACAAGTAATAAATTTATTGATATATTTAACAGCATACTTAGAGCAAGCAAATTATTAACAGATGGTAATGTATGTCCATTAAACCATTCATAAATGGCCTGGTTCGATGAAATATGCAAATACTCCTGTAAATCCTTTACTGAATATCCATAATGCTTGCAAAGAACGCGTAGCCATTCTCCTGTCTTTTTCAAATCTATCAGTGGATATTCGAATTCTTCTTTTTTCTTCATATATCTTACCCAATTTCAAAATCACTTTTAGTATTATATTGTGCTACTATATAGTTTCGATTTTTTTCTTCTATTGCCATAATAATTATATTGAAATCTTCCTCCGAGCCATCCATGTAATAAATCTTATCTGGCTCAGCTTTTGCATTTTTTAAAGCAAAATAACGTATTACAATAATTGAATTATATCCTTCACGCGCCGCCATATCATATTGCTGTTCAAGCTGATACATATAAACAAGTTTATCTATAAAAAAAATTGCTACTTTTTCATCTGGCCATTCTTTATAACTAACTTTGGGAAGACTTCCTTTAAGTTCTACAAATTCCTTTTGGGTATACTCGTATAATGCAAGTATATCAATTTCTGGATATGAAGCAAAATAGCGCCATGCTACATAATAAAAGTTTCTTCTAGCGTTCAGATCACAACAGAACTTCAGTGCACCGGGGCCGCCGCTTCCTTCATCCAAAAAAAGCCCTATTTTATCTCCTTGAAGATAAACTTCAGCTTCAAGGCGCCAGTCTTCAAACCCTTGATCTATTCTTACATTTCTAAGTTCTACATCATATATTCTTGCCATAGTGTCTCCAACCATTCCTTTGAAAATCTCATTTTCTATATTAAGAATAGTTTAGAAATACCCCAAAGTCATCCAAGTATTACTTGGAAATCATCTATTTCATGCATTTTTTATATTCCATTATTCTTTTCAATCTCTCAACATTTCTCTCTGCAATATTCTCCAGCAGTAATGTATCCTCTTTATTATTTAACACATGGACTTTTCGGTGACAATTTGGACAAATCGCAACCACATTATCAATTGTATCAGAACCACCATCAGCCAGCCTTTTTACATGATGTTCTTCAAGATATGGTTCTCCACAGTTATCTGTAAAAGGAGCCTCTTTTCCGCAAAACTGACATTTGCCATCTGCAATTCTCTTTACTGCTTCCTTCAAATACAGATCACGATGATAGACCGTCGTTTCAATCACCTTTGGCTTGTGCTCTCCACCAAAAGACATCTGTGATCTTATAACAAGTTCTTTAACAGGAAGTTTTGCTATCTTAACAGGATCGAGACTATCTAATTCATCTTGTAATACAATAGGTTTAATTGGAAATATCCATACCTTGCGCATTCTTCCTTCTTCATCAGACTGATTAGTCTGGTATGGATCAGATGCTAATTTCACAATTCCTCTATATGTATACGAAGTTTTCTCCATTACCTCAAATAAATGAACATCTACACCATTTGTATTGGAATCATATAAAGTTTGATTCTGATTACCTCTAAGAACCTGATCGTTATATTTTCCCATACCAGTATAAAGAAGAACTCCATTCTGCCACTTATCATGATAGAATCCTTTTGTCTTATCTGAAATAATAACAAGAGTACCTGTTTTCTTAGACTTTCTCATTCCACCCATATTTCCACATTTGAAAGTCTGTTGAAGTTCTTTATTGGTTAATACCGCACCTATTTTTAACCCTGGATTAAATTCCATTTTATAATCACCTCTTTAAATATATTTTGATTTCTCAAGTAAAATTATAAAGCAGGTGGCGTTGAAAGGCAATGAAATATCCAAGCATTGCTTGGATATTTCATTCTATTATACATTCTACCAATTAACAATAGAAAAACAGCTCTACCTACAAATGATAACTCAATTTTATTTTTCCCTGTATCCTTAATGACCTTCCCCTACATATTTGTTATTACTTCTTCTCATCTGTTGCTTCCGCATAAATAACATTTCTCTTACTGTTTACCCCATAACAAAAAAAATCAGCCCGAAGGCTGACCTGGATTGTAGAACAACAGTTTCATATGTATACTTTTTTCCATTTATTTGACTGCGAATAGTAATAAATTAGATATTTCTTTTATACTCCGGGTGTTGGGGTAGCTCTGAATGCATTTACAGTCTTGTCCATAATAACCTGTGCGTCAGTTCCTGTATGAAGAATCGTATTCTGAATTGATTCTTTTTCCAGCAGTTCCGTTGTAACGTTAAGTGTTTCTAATTTATCAATAGTTAGTAAAGCCCCTACCTGTGTAGAGAAACAAGAATCAGCTGCACCGGTTTGCCCCTGTGATGTTTCAGTTGTGGCCACAATATGATTATTAGCAATATAATTCTGCTTGCCCGAAACAACATGTATTATTACAGGTTTCGCACCGGATGGTATGAGATACTGTGCATCAATTGTTTCCGAGATGTGATTGGCAATTATAGAATTATGATTACCGCTAATGGAAAGGATGCCATACAAATCATTTAAACCATTGTTATATGCCTGCATAGGAGGCCAAGGTTCATGATCACGTAAAAAATGATTTGAAGAAACTAAATTTTCCGAACAGTTTTCTTTGAATACTAACATTCCCGGATAAAATGAATGAAATCTATTACTTGTGATACTGGAACGTACGACACCTTCAAAATGCACACTACTTGTACCTCGTGGAAAAATATTGTTTGCAGTAACCAAAAGTCCTCCAAAATTTTGAGCAAAAATAGAATACCCTTTATAACCAGCTCCTATCAAGTTATCTGTTATTTTGGAGGCCTGTCCAGAACCTCTTAGTTCTATACAGTTACCACATTCAGCTACAAAATTATCATGTATCGCCAGTGCGTCTGCATCATACATAGTAATTCCATGCTCTAAATACACGATTCCCATACCTGTAATTCGGAACGAGTCTTGAGCACTTGCGACATAAATACCCGTTTTCCCGTTAATATATGTATTTTCTGGTTCTGTTCCTTCTGAACCATCGTCCAAAAAATGTAAGCCATCAATACAAAAATCAGCAAACTCTACCGAGCTTATTCTTGGATTACCACTCCTTTTAACATAAAACGCGGCTCCTACATATTCCTCATCATTGGAATCCAAAGGAATATCTACAAGTATGCGGCTTCCGCCCGGCCACACTTCGTGTAAATCCGGCCATTCACTCTTTGGAGTATTAAAACGAATACTTGAAGATATAAAACCATGTCCAGAACCAACAATTTTTAGATAGCTGATGTCTATAACTACCTGTGTGACAAGATGATAATCACCTACCGGAATATAGATAACTGCGCCTGGTTTTCCTCCTTCATTAACATCAGAGTCCGTTTGTCTACTTTTAATATGCGCAATGATGCTATTGATTACCTCTCCTATATCCTCATAGGGATTCCCAACATTCCACTCTGTTACATCATAATAATTTTTACCAGCCATATATATCCTCCTATAAAATTAGTACTGAATATAATTCAATTTTATTCTTTTAATCCGTATGCTTCCATATTCTTTATAATTGCATTACCACCATACGCACGAATCTTCAACTGATTCTGAGTATCTCCGGCAAATATATTATTTGAATGATTATTCTGATATTGATTTGTAAAGATTTCAAGAGAACTCTGGTCCGATAAAATATGTATATCCAGTTCCTTTTTTCCTCTTACATACATTACACTTCTTGAAATGCCTTTACTCCATCCATCTGCTTGATTTCTATCTACACTCATTTCTGCTTTTTTGAAATCAAACAGGCATACTGTCTTCCTGCCTTCGCCGCAGCGTAGATCTAACTCTAACTTATCCGCATCCGTTTTTTCAAGGTCTACCGTCAGTTTCAGTTCAAAGCACACTCCATCTCCAGCTGTCAGCTCTGTCTCCTCTTCTGTCACCACAAACATTTCTATCTGTTTCGGATTATTCCGCAAATTTTTCACCTCTGCTATCGGAATAAACTGTAATGTACCATCTTCCATCATGCATACTTCTCTTGGAATATTAAAGAAACCACACCAACCTTCTTTGTATGTTGGTCCCCAGTCCTTCCATAATGGCATCCATTCCCATCCATTTGCCCATCCGACGATAATTCTCCGTCCGTCCGGTGCCAGGAAAGATTGCGGAGCATAAAAATCAAAACCCCAGTCAATCTCACTAGTTACATGATAGTTAAATTTACCTGTCTCATAATCGAAGTCGCCAACAAGATACACAGAGGTATGTTCACCGGAACCCATTGGCGAAAACATCAGGACATATTTATCACCTACAGGATAAAAATCCGGACATTCCCACATATATCCCCATTCTCCGCGACTCTCAGCCAGAACATTAAAAAATGTCCAGTGAAACATGTCTTTGGATTGATAAAGCAACGCCTGCCCTTTATTATCTCGGCTTGCGCCGCATACCATATAGTAAGTATCCTCATGTTTCCATACCTTTGGATCCCGAAACATATCAGTGGGAACACCTTCTGGTGCAGTCAGTACCGGATTTCCTTCATATTTCTCAAAATGAATCCCATCTTCACTATAGGCAATGCACTGAGTCTGCTCAAATCCTTTTCCTTCATTGGTTGTTCCTGTAAACATCAAAAACAACTTGCCGTCATGTTCTATTGCACTTCCCGAAAAACATCCGCCACGCTGATGTTTATCATATATTTCACTAGGAGCAAGTGCTAATGGTAAGTACTCCCAATGCAGCATGTCATCACTAACAGCATGTCCCCAATGCATACTGTCCCAGAATCCGTTATATGGATTGTGTTGGAAAAAAAAGTGATATTTTCCTCTGAAATAAATTAATCCGTTAGGATCATTTAACCATCCAGTCTGTGGCATAAAATGATAATGTTGCCGCATCTTCCCTTCCTTTACAATATTTTTTTTACTATCTATCTCACACTGAGCCTTTTCAATATTCTGTTTCATTAATTCTTTAGGCATAAGACTCCTCCATTATTCTTAACCTTTTACTGCTCCTGCTGTCATTCCTTGTACGATATACCTTTGGGCTGCAAGAGAAATTACCATTACTGGAAAACTAAATAAAAATGCTCCTGCACACATAGGTCCTAAATCCAAATTATATGCTGATAAGAATCCTGCCAATCCAACTGTAAATGTTTTTGCTTTTGTACTTGTGAGCAACAGCGCAACAAGAAAATCATTCCACGCAAGGAATAGTGTAAAAATAAAAGCTGTTGCAAAACCTGGCCTGCATATTGGAAATATTACCTTCACAAATGTCTGCAAACTACTTGCCCCATCCACATAAGCCGCCTCATCCAAAGTAGTCGGAATACCCTCAAAAAAGCTTAGCATAGTCCACATTACAAATGGCATATTAATGGCTGCATAAACAACAATCAACGCAATTTTAGTATCATATAATCCAAAATTACAGATCAATTCATAAATTGGCACAACTATACTCGAAGTTGGAATCATTTTCAAACACAAAATCAATACTACCAGTGCAACAGACAATTTAGCACCTGATCGCTGAATGGCGTAAGCAGCAAGTGAGCCTAAGATCAAAGCAATAAATGTGCTACAAACAGCTGCCGTTAAACTATTAAACAAAAATTTTGTTGCATCCATTCTTTCGAATACACCCAGAAAATTTTCTAAAGATACTGTCTTTGGAAAAAACTTAGGTGGAACCGCAACCACTTCTGATCCAGGTTTAAATGAGCAACATATTATATATATATATGGAAAAAGCCAAAATATTGTAAGAATTACTGATAAGCCAATTCCTATCTTTTTCCCAAGTTCCATATTTTTTTTCAATTTTTTCGCCTCCTGTTAAACCTTTTAGCAATTTTTCTTTTTGGGATTCCACAAGCTTTGCATAAATACAAGTGTAAAAACAACCAATACCAAAATAAATACTACTGCCATGGCACTTGCATAACCTATATTATTGTATCTTGTCAAGGTCTTATAAATAACGATACTTATGGTTTCTGAAGAACTGTTGGGTCCTCCTTCTGTCATTGCCCAGATGATATCAAACGTCCTTGCAGCATCAATAATGCGTACAGATAAGGCTGTCAATAATACTGGTTTTATTACAGGAAGCTTTATCAGGAATACCTGTTGAAGCAGATTTGCCCCATCCATTTTAGCCGCTTCCAACATACTGGAATCCAAGCCCTGAAGACCTGCAAGTATCATAAGCATCATAAATGGTGTTGTTAACCAGATATCTGCAATACAACATGCAATTAAAGACCACTTGGTATCTGCCAACCATAAAATATCACTACTACTTGATAAAATTCCCACTCTTGTAAGTAGTTCATTTACGATACCAAAACTAGAACTCATCATTAATTTCCATGTAAGACCCGCTACTAATGGTGCAATCATAAGTGGAGCCATCATGAGCGAACGAACAATTTTGCTTCCTTTATAATCCAATTCAAAAAAAAGTGCAAAAAGCATTCCAGTTGCTGTTTCCACACCAACTGCCAGAACAATATAAATCAATGTATTTTTTAGCTGTTTTAGAAATCCACCATCAGTAAAGGCTTTGCTATAATTTGCAAGTCCGACAAAAGTTCTATCTCCCGTTAACCCTATTTCAAAAATACTGTCAGTCAACATCTTAATAATCGGGTAAATCAAAAATATACCCATAAACAATGCTCCCGGTAAAAAGAACAATAGTAAGGTTCTTTTCGAAATCAATCTCATTCTATTACCACCTTTTTTAAACAGAGGGTAGTTTCTATCGTCGTAAACAACCTATCGAAACCCCCTCTGGTAATCATTGTTTCACTTATGTTAATTCAACTATTTTCCTGTACCAATTGAATCAATTTCTGTCTTAGCATTTTCCAAGGTTTCATTAACATCTGCACCACCAAGAGCTGACTGAACAACACCTGTAAGAACCTCTTCAATCTGAGCCCATGTTGTAATCATTGGTCTTGCCTGAGACTGACTTGCTTCTAATGTCTTAAGAACAGCCGTAGTATGTTCATTTCCTTCAACATTACCAGCTTCTTCATAGACAGACGTTCTTCCGGCAATTTTCAATGTAAGATTCATATAATCTGCATTATGATTATACATAAACTCAACATATTTTTTAGCCATTTCAGTATTCTTTGAGTTTTTCATGATACATTCATACCAAGGACCTGTTGTTGCTCCAACTCCTGCCGAGCCACCAATCATTGGTGCACATCCAACTTTGTCTGCACCAAGAGCTGCAACTGCAGCTGGATATTGATGACTCCAGTTAAGCTGCATAGCAACTTTTCCGTTTGTAAACAATTCTTCTGATTCTGTAGATGCTGTTGCCAAAGAATCATCTGGAGTATAATCAGCACCTGCGTTTTCTACCATAAAGTTCAATGCATCTACATAAGCCTGATCTGTGATATTACAATTTCCATCCTTGTCAAATACTAAACCGTCAGCACCTGCCTGACAGGCAAAATCGAGGAATGAACAAACAGCATCAGAGCCACTGCCAAACACTGTTGTTCCATACATATCCTCTGTAGTCAGTTTTTCAGCAAGTGCTTTATACTCATCCCATGTAGCTGGAACCTCATTTTCAGGAATAAGATCTTTTCTGTAAATTAAGATTTTTGCATTTACCCACATAGGATACCCTAAAAGATTTTCATTAATTGTTCCACTCTCTTGCAATGTTGGGAGAAAATCGCTTGTGTCCGCATCATTTACTGGTTCAATTGCATCTGCAAATGCTGCTAACCATACAATATCCAAACAAGCTACATCATGTGCTGCTTCACCAGCTTTAATTTCTGTCGAAATCTTATCATACATACCTGTGTACGCAACTGCATCAACCGTAACTTTACATCCTGTTTCTTTTTCAAATTCTGCTGCGGTATCATTTGCCAATGCTTCTGCAGGCGATCCACTTTCCACTAATACAGTAATGTTACTTTCTTCTGCAGTAATGGTGCTTTCCTCTTTTGGTGAAGTGCTTGCACTCTCATCACTAGATGTTGAATTTGAACCACAGCCAACTAACATGGTTCCTACCATTGTAATTACAATTGCGATACTAAGAATTTTCTTTTTCATCCTTATCCTCCTCGTATTATAAGTTTATAGACCTCATATGGAGGCTATAGACTTATTTTTTTTATGATATAGGTATTGAAT